>CAYHEI010000074.1:9730-10007 GCA_964355385.1 uncultured bacterium
GCCTTCACGAACGGGCTCAACTTCGGGAACCCCGAGCGGCCCCGGGTGCGCTGGCAGTTCGCGCTCGCCGTCCGGGGGATCGCGCTGGGCGCCCGCCGCTTGCGCACCCCGGTCGTGTCCGGGAACGTCAGCTTCTACAACGCGCACGGCGGGCGCGATATTCCCCCGACGCCCATCATCGGCATGCTGGGCGTCCTCCACGGGTGGGCGCCGGTGCCGCAATGGTTCCGTCGCGCGGGGGACCTGAAGATCGGAAGAGCACCCGTCTGAACTCCAC
>CAYHEI010000075.1:0-9958 GCA_964355385.1 uncultured bacterium
TCAGATCAGCATCGACGGAACAACGGATTCAGATTCATGAATCATCCGGGCTAGGGACGTTTCCCTTTCCGGGTTGCGGGAAACAGGAGCGACGCCGCGAGGCTGCCCGCCAGCAGCACCACCACCCCGCCGAGCGAGGCCAGGATGGAAAGGTGGAGCCAGGGCTCCAGCACCATCTTCGTGCCGATGAAGCCGAGCACGGCCGCGAGGCCGTGCCGCAGGAACCGGAACTTGTGCAGCACGCCGGCGAGCAGGAAGAAGATCGAGCGCAGCCCCATCACCGCGAACAGGTTCGAGGTGAACACGATGAAGGGATCGCGCGTGACCGCGAAGATCGCGGGGATCGAGTCGGTGGCGAAGACCTCCTTTCTGGTGCTGACCACGATCAGCACGACGAGCTGCGGCGTCTTGGCGGCGGGGCCATCCCGCCGCCGGACCCAGAAGCGTGTGCCGTGGAAGTCCCGCACGACCGGGTAGAACAGGCGGGCGAACCGGACCAGCAGGTTCCGGTCCGGGTCCACCCGCTCCTCCTTCTGGAAGAGGAGCTTGACGGCCGTGAGCAGCAGCAGTGCGCCGAAGATCCCGATCACGAAGGAGAACCGGTTCACCAGCGCCACGCCGGCGAAGATCATGATCCCGCGCAGGATCACCGCCCCGAGGATGCCCCAGGTGAGCACGAGCCGGTACAGCTTCGACGCCAGCGAGAAGTACTGGAAGATGACCAGGAAGACGAAGAGGTTGTCGAGCGAGAGGGATTCCTCGATGAGGTACCCCGTCAGGAACTCCAGCGCGGGCCGCGGGCCGAGCCAGCCCCACACGAGCAGGTTGAAGGCCAGCGCGAGACCGATCCAGGCCCCGCTCCACGCGGCGGCCTCCTTGAGGCTGATGGCGTGGGCCTTCCGCTGGAAGACGACCAGGTCCACGGCCGTCATCAGCGCGACGAAGGCGAGGAAGAGCGTCCAGACCCACCAGGGCGTGCCGAGCATGGCCCATCTTAGCGCGCAGGAGCACGCTCGGTCGTGGAGGGATATTGACCGCTCGCGAAGGCGCTCGTTACAGCCGTATGCGCAGGGGGCGGTGCCTGCCGGCTAGAGCAACCTGGCCACGGCCATGGCGCCGGTCGCGATCAGGACGAGGGCGCAGTTGATCCGGTCGAAAAACTCCACCCGGTCGGCGAGGGCCCGCAGCGTGCGCGTCTCCTCCGGCCCGGGATCGCGACCGCCCAGACCCGAGAGGATCCTGTCCAGCCGCATCCCGGCCGGTGCGAGCACGGAGGCCCCCACGACGATCGCCAGCGCAGTGGCGGCGAATCCGACGGAGATGGCCTGCCCCCACGGGGTGGTGAGGAGCGAACCGAACGCGCCCATGAGATGAACGAGCGCTACGCCGGTCACGAGGACCAGGACCGAGCTCGCGGCCATGACGGGCGAGGCCACGGCCATCAGCGACCGCATCACGGGATTCTCGATTCCCGGCCCGAGCCGCTTGAGACGGGGGAACAGAATCAGGGAGCTGAAGAACACGGTGCCGGCCCAGAACGTTCCCAGACCGACATGAACGATCCGCAGGGCCAAGATCCAGGTGTGCATCGTGGGTTCCTCCTACCGGGCGAGCGGTCTCGCCGCCGGTGCAGTCACATTGCCTGACGCCGCGTATCCTTCGCCATGACGCGGGTCAAGGGTTCCGAGAAGGCGCACGGCGCGGGCCCCGCTGGGACATGCGCCACCACCTCGCCTGCCTGTCGGATGGTCAGGACGCAAGGATGACGATGCTGGTGATCCTGACCTGCGTCAAAGCCCAGCCGGAGAACTGAAGATAACCTGAAAAACACGAGGCGCGATGTGACGCGGGCCCCTGACCCCGCGCGGGCGTCGCTTGCATCGGCCCTCAGAAGTTCGCGTCCACCTGCGTCGTCCACTTCCACGTGCCGTTGATCCCGGGGTCGTTGAACCACACGGGACCCGCGAGCACGTCCACGTTGCGGGTGAAGTAGTAGTAGAGCCCCGCGCCGCCGCCGCCCAAGGCGTTGCGACCGCTCATGAAATCAGCCGCGAAGACGACCCGGCCGAACCCGCCGTCGGCGTCCTGGGCCGAGACGACCGCGAGGTCGTAGCCCGCCATGACGCCCGTGTTCGCCTTCTTCCCCGCGCTGCTTACGAGCGTCTTGGGGTTGCCGGCGTACGCTCCCAGGTGCAGCCGTCCCAGCCCCGCCGGCAGAGTGCTGCCCGTCGTGACGTGGACGACGTTCAGGTCGGTCACGCCCTTCCGGGTTCCCACGTTGAAGATCCCGGTCTCCAGGGCAGGCGCGCCGGCGAAGAGGGTCCCCTCGGGCGCCCCCAGCTTGGCGTTGAACAGCCACGGGTCGTCCAGCGGCTCCAGATAATCGAATCCCACCTCCATTTGGAACTTCCCGAACGGCAGCACGCCCATGGTCAGCCCCAGATCGTTCGCGAACGCGGAGCCGCCGGACGCCGGTCCGCCCCGCCTCAGCGTCGTGTAGTTGTCGTACGTGAGATGGAGCACCCGATATCCCTGGATGTCGATCACGCACGGCGTCCAATACGTCGTGGACGGAGTCGCGCCCGCGGGATTGCGGTTCACGCCCCCGAGCATGAGCCCCGCCGCGACCGCACCCGTCGTCATCGCCCGCCGAACCCGCCCGATCCTCGATGTCGTCTTCATGATGCTCGCGCCTCCTTGAAATGAAAAACGGCGCCCCGGCCGCTCGTCAGCGACCCGGGACGCCGTCGTCCTGTGATTCCGTTCGGTTGTCTGGTCCCCGCTTCCGGGCCCCCACGCTTCATCGCGCCACGACGAGCTACGTCATTGCCCGCATGACATCTTCACCCGGGCGCCCGGACGGTGTCCATGACTTCGGTCAGCGTTTTCAGGCAGGCGTTCCGGCGGGGACGGCCGCGCGCCACCCGGAGCATCTCACCGCGCAGGGCCCCGGCCGGGTGGTAACGCCGCGCCCCTGATCCAGGCGACGTATGCCACGAGCGCGTCCAGCTCGCCGGGGGCGAGGATGCGCCGGTACGCCGGCATCGCGATCCGCTGACGGCGCGTGAAGAACCGGGCGAGAGGGTTCCCCTCCAGCCGGGGGATCTTGCCGTCGAGAATCCAGGCGCGCAGCTCCGCGTCGTCGCGGACCAGCTCGGCGAAGTCCCCGCCGGTCCACGGCGGGATGACGCCCTTGAAGCTCCGCGGATTCGGCGATCCGGTGCGGCCGCCCGGCCCATGGCATCCGAAGCAGCCCAGCTTCTTCGCGACGGCGAATCCTCGCGCTGGGAGACCGTCGCGGGGCCTGCCCGCGGCGGCGACCGCCTGGACATAGGCCACCAGGTCCTCAATCTGGCTCGGGCGCAGAAAGGAGCGAAAGGCGGGCATGCGCAGCAGATCACGGCTCTCTTTCTCCGGCAGTTTGCGCTTGGGCGCGCCGTCCAAGATCCACTCGCGCCACTCGGCGTCCGACTCCACGTACATCATGGTCACGCCGCCGGTCCAGCCGGGGACTTCGCCCTCTTGGTTCCCCGGATTGGGCACGCCGCCGGTGCCGCCGGGGCCGTGGCAGGCGAAGCAGCCCAGCCGACCGGCCAGGCGTTGCCCACGCATTTCCGGCGTCGCCGCGGGCCGGTGGATTGTCCAGAGCAGCGTGACGGCGGCCGCTCCGAGCACGGCCGTCGCCAGCGCTATCTTTCGGACTCGGGACACTTCAGCCCTTCTTCTTGACGAGGTCCATATTGCAGGTCGCGCACTTGCCGGGCTTGTCGTACGTCTTGCCCTCGCAGCCCATCGGGCAGACCCAGACATCCTTCGCCGCGACCTTGGCCGGAGCCGCGGCCGCGCCGCCCGCTCCCGCGCGCTTGACGTCCTTCAGCTGGACGGCCTTCATGCCGTGGTGCTCGATGACCGTACCCGTGAGCGTCACCGGAACCCCCGCGAGCTTCGCGACCTTGGCCTTCACCGTATCGTGCCCCGGAGCGAGGAGCAGGTACACCTGGTCGCCCGAGAGGAAGCCGATCGGCAGCCCCTTGTTCATGCACGCTTGGGCGCAAGCGATGTGGTCTTTCCCCTGGCTGGTCTCCGGGTGTCCCATGAAACATTGAAGATCGACGATCTCGCCCTCCATCGTGACGGCCGGCGCCGCCGCGTGCTCGTCATGACCCTCGTGGCCGTGTTCGTCCGCCCACCCGGCCGACCCGGCTCCCAGCGCCAGGCTGAACGCCGACAGGAGCGCCGCCGCCGTCAGTCCGGTTGGTGTCCAATGCCGTTCCGTTATCATGTCTGTTCCTCCTTGATTGGCGTGTGTGTCATTTTATTTCTTGACCAGTTCCATCCCGCACGTCGGGCACTTGCCCGGCTTGTCCGAGGTGAAGTGTCCCATCGGGCAGGCCCACACCTCGGCCGCGGCCGGCGAGGCGCTGACGGCCGGCGCGACCACGGCGGGAGCCACGGCGGCGGGCTTCGTCGTGTGGCTCACGGCGTGGTCGCCGTGGTCGTGCCCCCCGTGTCCCATCCCGCACATCATCGGCATGCCACAGCCTGCCAACCACGCGACGCAGGCCGCCACGACGATTGCTTGCTTCATGCGAATCCTCCTTGATGTCTCATGCGTTCCTCCCGGTGTTCGTCTGTTGTCCCATCCTCATCCCCATCCCAGCTTGCCCCGCGCGGACGCGATCAGCTCGCCGAACGCCTCGTGCGCGTCCTCCACCATGCCGTGTCCCCGGCCGTTCGTCCGCCCCCGACGGAGTTCTCGTTCTTTCCAGAGCGAGTAGACGGCGGGGTAGACGAGCAGCTCCATGAGCAGGGACGTGAACAGCCCGCCGATCATGGGCGCCGCGATCCGTTTCATCGTGTCCGCGCCCGCCCCCCAGCCCCACATGATCGGCAGGAGCCCGCAGAACGCGGTCATCACCGTCATGACCTTGGGCCGGACGCGCTTGACCGCCCCGTAGTACACGGCCTCGTTGAGGTCCTTGAGGTTGCGCATGCGTCCCTTGGCCTCCCACTCGGCATGCGCCAGGTCCAGGTAGAGGAGCATGAAGATGCCGGTTTCGGCGTCCAGCCCCAGGAGCGCGATGAGCCCGACCCAGACGGCGATGCTGATGTTATACCCGAGGGCCCACAGCAGCCAGAACGCGCCGACCGCGGAGAAGGGGACCGCGAGGAGGACGATGAGCGTCTTGGGCACCGACCAGGTGTTCATGTAGATGAGGAAGAACACGAGGGCGAGCGTCAGGGGCACGATGAGCTTCAGGCGCTCGGCCACCCGGAGCATGAACTCGTACTGGCCGCTCCAGAGGAGGGTGTATCCCGCCGGCAGCTGGACCCGCTCGCGCACGGCGCGCTTCGCGTCCCGGACGAAGCCGCCGATGTCGCGCCCCGAGAAGTCCACGTACACGTATCCCGCGAGGAGTCCGCCCTCGTCGCGGATCATGCCCGGTCCCAGTTTGAGCGAGATGTCCGCGAGCTGGCCCAACGGCACCGAGCGGCCGTCCATGGACGGCACTAGGATGCGCGCGAGCCGGTCGGGGTTGTCGCGCAGCTCGCGCGGGTACCGGACGTTCACGGTGTAGCGCTCGCGGCCCTCGACCGTGGTGGTCACGGCGTCGCCGCCGATGGCCATCATCACGACCTCCTGGACGTCCGCGATCGTCAGGCCGTAGCGGGCGATGGCGTCGCGCTTGATGTCGATGTCGAGGAAGTACCCCCCGGCGACCCGTTCCGCGAAGGCCGAGCGGGTGCCGGGCACGGTTCGGACCGCCTGTTCCACTTCCAGGCCGATCTTCTCGATCCGGGCAAGGTCGGGCCCCAGGACCTTGATGCCGACGGGGGTGCGCACGCCGGTCGAGAGCATGTCGATCCGGTTCTTGATCGGCATCGTCCAGGCGTTCGTCCAGCCGGGGAACTGCGCCGCCGCGTCCAGCTGGTCGATGAGCCGCTCCTTCGTGAGCCCCCTGCGCCACTCCCGTTCGGGCTTGAGCAGGATGGTCGTCTCCACCATGCTGAACGGGGCCGGATCGAGCGAGGTCCCGGCGCGTCCGATCTTGCCGAACACGAGGGCCACCTCGGGGACCGCCTTGATCCGCCGGTCCTGGATCCCGAGCTGCCGCACCGCCTCGCCGACGCTGAGGCCCGGCAGCGTCGTCGGCATGTACAGGAGCGAACCCTCCCACAGGGGGGGCATGAACTCGCGACCCAGCCCCCAGAACAGCGGCACGGTGGCCAGCACGATCGCGACGGCGACGGCGATGGCCGTCCGCCGGTGCGCGAGGACGAACCGGGCGGGGGGGCCGTACAGCCGGAACAGCAGGCGGCTCACGGGATGATCCTCCTCCCGGTGCATTTTCCCCACGACGACGGCGTTGACCAGCCGGCAAGCCCAAGCGGGCCGGAAGTGGTAGTCGTTGAGCCGGGTGAAGAGCAGTCGGATCGCGGGATCCAGCGTGATCGCCAGCAGGGCGCCCATCAGCATCGCCAGGTTCTTCGTGAACGCCAAGGGCCGGAAGAGACGCCCTTCCTGCGCCTCCAACGTGAACACGGGCATGAACGAGACGGCGATGACCAGCAGGGCGAAGAAGGTCGGCCGGCCGACCTCCTTGATCGCCCCGATCAGGACTTCCCGGTAGTCCCCGCGCCGCCCCTCGGCATGCCAGCGTTCGAGCTTCTTGTGCGCGTTCTCCACGACCACGATGGAGCCGTCCACCAGCGCGCCGATCGCGACCGCGATGCCCCCCAGGGACATGATGTTGGAGCTCATCTTCATCCAGCTCATCGGCAGGAAGGCGAGCAGGACGGCGATGGGCAGCGTGACGATCGGGATGAGCGCGGAGGGAATATGCCACAGGAAGAGCAGGATCACCGCGCTGACGATGAGCAACTCGTCCCGTAGCTCGTGCGTGAGGGTCCGGATGGACTCCCGGATCAGGTCGGAGCGGTCGTACACGGTCACGATCTCGACGCCCTTCGGCAGCGAGGGCTTCAGGTCCTCCAGCTTGGCCTTCACCCGCTCGATGACGGTCATCGCGTTCTCGTTGTAGCGCATGGTCACGATGCCGCCCGCGACCTCGCCGCGCCCGTCCAGCTCCGCCACGCCGCGGCGCAGGTCGGGCCCGAGCGCGACCTTGGCCAGCTCGCGCAGGAGAATCGGCGCGCCGTTCATCGGGTTCATGCCCACGGCGATTCCCTCGAGATCCTCCGGGGAGGTGATGTACCCGCGCCCCCGGACCATGTACTCGGCGCCGGACAGCTCCACGAGCCGTCCGCCGACTTCGAGGTTCGAACGGCGGACCGCCTCCAGCACCTTCGTGACCGGGATCTTGTACGCCGCGAGCGCGTCCGGGTTGATCTCGATCTGATACTGCCGGACGAACCCGCCCACCGGGGCGACCTCGGCGACGCCCGGGACGCTCTGGAGCGCGTAGCGGAGGAACCAGTCTTGAAGCGAGCGGAGCTGCGCCAGGTTCCGCTTGCCCGTTCGGTCCACCAGCGCGTACTGGAAGACCCAGCCGACGCCGGTCGCGTCCGGCCCCAGCGAGGTCTTGACGCCCTCGGGCAGCGACCCCGAAATCTTGGAGAGGTACTCCAGTACCCGCGACCGGGCCCAGTACACGTCGGTGCCGTCCTCGAAGATGACGTAGACGTAGGAGAAGCCGAAGTCGGAGAAACCCCGGACGGCCTTGACCTTGGGGACCCCGAGCAGGGACGACACGATCGGGTACGTCACCTGGTCCTCGATGATGTCGGGGCTGCGCATCCACTCGGAGTAGACGACCACCTGGGTGTCCGAGAGGTCGGGGATCGCGTCCAGCGGCATGCGCTTGAGCGCCACGACGCGCGCCACGGCGAGCCCGCCCACGATCGCGAGCGTCATGAACCGGTTGCGCGCGCAGGCCCCGATGATCCGCTCGATCAGCCCCTCGGGGGCCGGCGGCTTCATGTCAGCGCGCATGGCCCTCGTGTCCCGTCCGCGCGGGCGCGTCCGGCATTCCAGTCGCCGACGCGGCCGCCCCGGCCGCGCGGATCTGGCTGTCGGCGTCGATCAGGAAGTTCGCGCCGGTGACGACCTCGTCCGCTTCACGCAGACCGGAGCGCACCTGGATCCAGGCGTCGAACCGGGGTCCCAGCGTCACCTGCCGCGGCACCAGGTCGTCGCCCCGCACGACGAACACGAGCTGCCGCGTCCCGGTGTCGAGGACCGCCTCCTTGGGGACGACCAGACCGCTCCCCCGGTCGGCCTCGATCTCCACAGCAGCGAACATCTCGAGCTTGAGCGCCCGCTGCTCGGAGTTGCGCACCAGCAGGCGCACGGTGGCCGTCCGGCTCATCGGGTCCAGCATCGGCTCGATGGCCCGGATGCGGCCCGAGAAGACCGTTCCGGGGACGGCCGGCACGATGACGCGGGCGTCCTGGCCGGTCTTGATCCACTGCAGATCCTGCTCGTACACCGAGGCGTACACCCAGACGTGATCGCCGGGCAGGATGAGGTGCGCCGCGTGCTCCGAGGAGGCCAGCTCGTCCATCTGGTCGCGCTCGAGCCCGAAGTGGGCGAGCCGTAGCCGCGCGGCGTCCACCATCGGCTGCAGCGCCTCCCGCGTGCGGGCGTTGACGGCCTTCGCCAGCGACTCGGCGGCCGACCGGTACTCCGTGAGCGCGCCGTACAACTCGGGGTCGTGGGCCACGCGGCCCGGAACGCGCACGGTCCGGACCAGCCGGCGGACCTGGACCGTGGCGGTCGCGCCGCCGAGCGCCGCGCGCTCCGCCTTGGGGAGGCGCACGACCGCTTGACCCGGCACGGGGACCTCGGTGGCCGTCTTCTGCAAGGGCACGAGGCGCATGTTGCAGATCGGGCAATCGCCGGGGCGATCCCGGACGATCTGCGGGTGCATCGGGCAGGTGTACAGGACCTTGTCCTCCGCGACTGCGGCGGAGACCAGCAGCGCGAGCAGTCCGGTCGCGATCATCCATCCGGCGTGTTTCATGGCGTTCCCTCCAGGGTTCCGCCGGTGGCCCGCCACAGCTCGGCCCAGTGTTCGGCGTAGCGATAGACCTCTTCATGATAGTCGCGTTGGGCGGACAAGAGTCCCCGCACCGCGGTGAGTAGTCGGAGCACGTCCCCCCGGCCGCCTTCGTAGTTGGCGCGGGCGATGCGCACCGCCTGCTCCAGGAGCGGGATCACCACCTCCCGTGCGTCCTCGGCGCGGCGCCGGTGCGAGGCGACCTCGAGCGATTCCACCGCGATCCGGCGCCCGAGCGCGGCGTCCGCAGCGTCGCGCCGCGCCGCGGCGGCGTCGCGCCGCGCGCGGGCGGCCGCGAGGGCTCCGGCCGGCTTCCAGATCCAGAGTGGAACGGTGAGGCCGAGCCCGAACATGCGGCCGGTGTCGCCGCCGTCGTAGCGCTGCTGCTGGTAGAAGGGCATGAGATCGGGCGCGAACTCCAGCACGGCCCGGGTCGCCATGAGCCGCGCCTCGTCGGCCTCGCTCCGCGCCGCCGCGAGGTCCGGCGCCCGGGCCCGGGCGGCCGCGAGGAGCGCGTCCGCGTCGCGGGACGGCGCGACGAGCGGGGGAGCTTGCGTGCGCCCGAACCGGGCGCGGTCGCGCGGGCGCCGCAGCAGCTCCGCCAGCATGGCCTCGGCGATGGCGCGGTCGTTGCGCTCCTGCGCGAGCATGGCCGCCATGTTCACGGCCTCGGCCTGCATGAGGAGGTACTCGTCCGCCGGGCCGGCGTTGCCCGCGAGGTGGGCCTTGGCCACGTCCGCCGATTGCGCCATCAACGCCTGCGCCGCGTCGAGCGCTTCGATCGTCCCGTCGCTCCGCGCGAGGGCGTGGAAGGCCAGCGTGACGCGGCTGACGATGTCCTGTTCGGCGGCGTCCGCCCGCGCGCGGGCGGCGCGCGCCCCCGCCCCCGCCCCCGCCCCCGCGCGCCCCCGCGTGGCCGGGGAAGATAGGGAGAGCCC
>CAYHEI010000076.1:0-9952 GCA_964355385.1 uncultured bacterium
GTGGCGGGGGGGGGGCGGCGGGGGCGGGGGGGGGGGGAGTGGGGGCCCGCGCGGCTCGAAGCCGGCGCGTGGACGCTGGGCGCCGCGGCGGCGGTCGGCGCGCTGGGCCTCCCGGAGCGCGACCGGCGCCGCGCCCTCCACGCGCTGCTCCTGAGCACCGTGCTCGCGTCCGTGCTGGGACTCGCGCAGGGCCTGTTCGGCATGACCTTCCTCGCCCCCTACGCGGTGGATCAGCGGTCGGTGACCTTCACCTCCGAGCGCGTCTTCTCCACGTTCGGCAATCCGATCTTCTTCGCCGGACATCTCATCGTGGTGATTCCGCTCGCGCTCGTGGCGGCGCTCGCCGCGGGGCCGTCCGGCCCACGATGGCTCGCTCGAGCGGCGCTGGGTCTCGCGCTCGCCGCGCTCGCGTTGACCGCGTCGCGAGGCGCGGTGCTCGGGCTGGCGGCGGGCGGGGTCTATCTCATGAGCGCGTCGCCCGCGCTGCGCCGCCGGACCTGGGGCTGGGCCGCGGGGGCGGCGCTGCTGGCGGCGGTCGTGGGACTCCTGCAACCCGGCCTGCTCCTGCACCTCGCGGCCCGGGGCGACCCCGGCCGCGTGGTGATGTGGAAGACGGCGGCGCGCATCTGGTCTCGCGCCCCGCTGCTGGGCGCCGGAACGGGGCAGTTCGGCTGCCGGTATCCCTGCGCGCAGCTCGAAGTGGCGACTCCGACCGACGCCGGGTACGGCGTGAACGCCATTCATGCGCACAACGAGTACATGGAAATGGGCGCCCAACTGGGCTGGCCGGGACTCGTGCTGTTCGCGGTCGCGCTGCTCGGCTGGCTGGCCCTGCGCGCGTCCTCGCTCCGGGCCCGCGCCGCGCAGGCCGGCGTGGTCGCGCTCGCGGCGCAGGCCCTGTTCAGTTTCCCGTTTCACGTGTCTCCGACGCATGCCGAGGCGTGGCTGCTTCCATCGTTGTTTCTGGTCGGCGATGAATCCCCGGCCGTCGCCCGAACCGCCCGCTGGGCGGTTCGCGACCTGGTGCTCTCGGGCCTTCTGCTGGTCGCGGCGGTGCTGTGTTGCCGGCCGCTGGTGCGGAGCTCGTACCTCCAATGGGCGCAGGCCTACGAGGACGCGCGGGGGTTTCGGCCCGCCGCCGCCTATCTCCTCAAAGCCGCGCGCGTGCTCCCCGACGACGCGCAGACGAGGCTCAGCGTGCTCCTGGGCAAGGTTCGGCAGGAGACGGGCGACCTGGACGGCGCCCAGCGGCTCTTCGAGGAAGATCAGCGCCGCTTCCCCTGCTTCCCGGAGGGCTTCGGTTTTCTCAGCGTCGTGTACGGCATGCGCGCGCAGCGGGGGGAGGCGGGCGCGATCGCGGTCGCGGTCGAACTGAACCGGAAGGCCCTCGCGCTGCGCCCGGCGGGGAAGGAGGCGGCGGGCGACTGGAACACGCAGGGGAACCTGCGCGTGCTGGCCGCCGACGAGGCCGGCGCGCTCGAGAGCTACCGGGCCGCCCTGCGCTGCGACCCGGCGTTCAAGGAGAGCCTGGGGATCTTCGTGCAACTGTTGATGAAGAAGCGCCGGCGCGCGGAGGCGGAGGCGGCCGTGCGCGCGGCCCTCGCGGGACGGCCGCGGGACCCCGAACTCCTCGATCTCGCCCGCCGACTGAGGATCGCCCCATGAAAACCATCGACCGCTATTTGCTGAAGGAGTACATGACCCCCTTGGCGGGGGGGCTCGCGCTCTTCCTCTTCGCCCTGATCATGGACCGGTTCTTCGCCCTCCTGGACCTCATCCTGAACCGGGGCGTGTCCGCGCTCACGGTGCTCGCGCTCCTGGGCTGTCTCTTGCCGTCCATCCTCGCGCTGGCGCTGCCGATGGCGATGATGATGGCCGCGGTGCTCTCGTTCGGGCGGCTGGCGCACGACCGGGAAGTGCTCGCGTTCAAGAGCGCGGGCGTGGGGCTGCCGCGGCTGAGCGCGGCGCCGGCCGCGCTGGGGCTCGTGGTGGCGCTGGCGCTGCTCGCGTTCAACGGGACCGTCCTGCCGTGGGCGAACGGGCAATACAAGCAGCTCTTCTTCTCGATCATCCGGCAGCGGGCGTCGGTGGCCTTCAAGGAGAAGCGGTTCATCCGCGAGTTCGACGGCTACCTCCTGTACTTCGACCGCAAGGAGGGGCGGGACGACGAGCTGCGCGAGATCGCGGTGATCGAGACGGGCTCGCACGGTCCGCCGCGAGTCATCACGGCGCGGCGGGGCCGCCTGCTGCTGGACCCCGAGGGGCTCAAGGTGACGCTCGCGCTGGCCGACGGGACCGCCGAGCAGCCCGGGGACCGGGCGGGCCAGCAGCTCACGCGGATCGAGTTCGCGTCGTACGAGGTGGCGCTCAACCTCCAGGAGGCGCTGGGCGGCTCGCGGGTGTTCCAGAAGGGGCTGAGCGAGATGGGGTATCCGGAGCTCGCGAAGAAGATCAAGGAGACCCTGAATGTTCCCGACCACGTCCGGGCGTACCGGATCGAGCTGCACCAGCGGATCGCGCTGGCCTTCGCCCCGCTCTTCGTCATCCTGCTGGGCGTCCCGCTCGGCTCGCTGGCCCGGCGGGGCGGCGGCGTGGGCATCGCGATCAGCATGGGCGTGGTGTGCGTCTACTACCTGCTCCTCACGCTGGCGCAGACGTACCGGGGTTCCTGGCCGATGTGGGCGATGTTCTGGATCCCGAACGCGGTGCTGGGCGTCGCGGGACTCCTGGCCTACTGGGCGGCGCTGTGGGAAGCCCGCTGGTCCGGGTCGGGCCGATGAAGGCGCCTCGCGTGCGTGTGCCGTGGCTGATCGGCCGGTACCTCCTCGCGGAGTTCCTGCGCAACTTCGGCGGCGCGCTCGTCGCGATCACGATGCTGCTCACCCTGGGCAAGGTCTTCGAGGAGATCAACCGGGTGGTGCGCGACGGTCCCCCCGCGTGGACGGTCCTGGCGTACTTCGCGTGCCGCATCCCCCACAACATGACGATGGCGGCTCCGCTCTCGGTCCTGCTCGGCACGCTCTTCACGCTGGCGCGCATGCTGCGCTCGCACGAGCTGGTGGCGATGCGCGCGGGGGGGGTCGGGCAGTTCGCGATCGCCGCGCCCTTCCTCATCCCGGCGCTGCTGGTCAGCGTCGGCGTGCTCGTCTTCGACGAGACGGTGCTGCCGTGGGCGAACCTGACCCGGATGCGGATTCGCCGGACCTACATCCGGCCGCAGAACGCGCGGGAGTGGCAGACGGCGCTCCGGGCGGCCGCCTGGACCGAGCGTGGCCAGCTCGTGTACGCCGAAGAGGCCAACGGGGAAACCGGTGTGCTGCGGGGGGTGACGATCGTGGAGTTCGCGGGCCGGACGCCCGTCGCGCGGGTGGACGCCGCGTCGGCGCGGCCCGCCCTGCGCGGCACCTCCGGGCGCGCCCGGGACGGCTGGCGGCTGGAACAGGCCCAGGCGTACCGCTGGACGGGCAACCGCGTGCAATTGGACCTCGCCGACCGGATGTCCTGGCCCGTCGCGGCCGGCCTGGAGGACTTCGTCCGCGAGGACAAGCCCGTCGAGACCCAGTCGATGGCGGAGCTGCAGGAGGCGATCCGGAGCCTCCGGCTCGCGGGCAAGGACTACAACGAGGAGCTGGTGTACTACTACTTCAAGTGGGCGTTCCCGTGCGCGAGTTTCGTCGTGGCGCTGCTGGGGCTCGGGATCGCGTTCGCGTTCCAGGCCAGCCCCCGCGAGGGTCCCGCCAAGGCGTTCGGCGTCGCGAGGTTCGCCGCCGCGGGGTACATCGGGCTGATCCAGTTCGGACAGGCGCTGGGCGTGGGCGGCGTCCTGCCCGCGCCCGTCGCGGCGTGGATCGCGAACGTCGTCTTCCTCGGAGTCGGGCTGGCCTTCCTCCGGCGCGGGTGGCGATGAGGCTGCGGTGGCGGCTCGCGCTGCCGCTGCTGGCGACGGCGGTGCTGGCGTCGGCCGCGCTCACCGCCGGGATGGCCGTGATCCTATCGCGGGTTCCGTCGCGTCGCTCGGCAACGTCTCCGCCGGGGGCGGCATCCGCATCGATCGGCCGGATTCCACCGGGGTGAAGTCGTGCCGCCTCGACTACGGCGTCCGCCTCCTGACGCAGGGCTTCGACGCTCCGCAGACGTTCAGCCTGACGCTGGGGTTCTGAGTGTCGTGACGGACGCTCAGGAGACTTCCGCCAGCTCCCGCAGCAGGTGGTCAAACGGAATGGCCGCGGAGCGCGGGCCGAAGCCCAGCCGGTCCTTGCCACGGTAGGCGACGTACCGCGTAAAGGGCTTGTACTTTCCGACCATCTCCCCGAGCGAGTGCAGCCCCCTGAAATCCGGCGGCCGGACGCGCGGCGACGATTTGATTTCAATGCCCATGACGGCGCGATCGGATTCCACCACCAGGTCCACCTCGGCGCCGCCCTCGGTGCGATAGGAGGACAGCGCCCAGCCCTTCCGCAAAGCGCGATTGAGGATCGCCACTTGCGCGATGAACCACTGTTCGAAGGCCGGACCCATCTGCTCCGGCCCGGGCGCCCGCCGGTGGAGGCCGAGCAGTGCGTTCCGGATGCCGATGTCGACAAAGATGAACCGATCGCGCTGCGACAGCCGCCGGGAGGTCTTGTGGCGCGGGGCGAATGGAGGGAGGCGGAAGACCAGCAGGGTGTCCTCGAGGATGCTGTAGAACCGCCGGATCGTCTCCCGCGATATTTCCGCATCCGATGAGAGTTTTG
Organism: uncultured bacterium; assembly: GCA_964355385.1. Classification (GTDB taxonomy): domain Bacteria; phylum Oederibacteriota; class CAKKQC01; order CAKKQC01; family CAKKQC01; genus CAYHEI01. The sequence goes on from CAYHEI010000076.1 coordinate 4,734, forward strand.
AATAGTTGATCCACTGCCCGCTGGTGAGCGCCGCGGTGTCGAGGAACCGCGCGAATCCTCCCAGATCGCGCGTGAGCGCCTCGGCCCGGATCTCCTCGCGCAGGTAGACTTCGGCGTAGGTCGAGAGCACCTCGGCGCCCTCTTGTTCGTCGAGATAGACGCCCGGCAGAGTTCCGACTTGGAGCGCGCGCTCCAACGAGAAGCGGTGGCCGAGCTCCAGGATGGACAAGGGATCGAGGGTTTCCAAGATGATCCGTCCGGGCAGCAGATTGGCCCGCCCGCGCCGGAGCTTGCGGGCGCTCGATCCGGTGAGCAGGAACCGCGGTCCGCCCGGCCGGTCGATGATCGTCTGGATGACATTCAGGATCGACGGAACGCGCTGGATCTCGTCCACGAACACAAGCCGGGTGCGCGAGGCGCCCTCGAGGAGACGCCGGAAGGCGTGCGGGTCCTTGGCATGGCGCAGGTACTCCGGCTCGTCCGCGAGGTCCAGGATGAGATCCGGCTTGAGCGCCCGGCACAGCGTGGATTTGCCGGTCTGCCGGGGGCCGAGGAGGAGCACGCTCTTGCGGGACCGCGCGATCCGGGGCGCGACGAGCCTGTCGATCATGTGTGCATTATACATCGTAAACTGCACACGACTATTTCGTGTGGTCGTCAGGTTCGCTCTCGGGAGGGCGGGCACACCTGCCGTCACGCGCCCCGCAGACGTTCAGCCTGACGCTGAGGTTCTGACCTACTCCGGGACCGGGACCTCGGTCACGGGGCCGATCTTCTCCAACGCGGGGCGGCACCGGGCGGGAGCGCCCACGGCGAGGATCAGCGCGCGGTCCGGATGCAAGTGCTTCTCCGCCGCGCGGCGGATCTCCTTCGCGGTGACGGTCAGGATGCGCTCGCGCTCGGTGATGAGCCAGTCCCGCGGCAGGCCGTAGTACTCGTACCGCGCCTGCCGCCAGGCGATGTCCCAGGCGGACTGGAACTCGAAGGCGAAGCTGTGGTCCAGCGCGGTCTTCGCCAGCCCGATCTCATCCTTCGTGACCTCCGTCCGCTGGAGGCGGCGCAGGTGTTCCATGATCGCCCCCAGCGCCGTCTCCGCCGTTTCGTACTTGGTCTCGCCGCCCACGGTGAAGGTCCCACGCACGAACTCGTGCGGCGCCATCGAGCTCCAGATGGAGTAGGCCAGGCCCCGCTCCGTCCGAATGTCGCGGAAGAGCCGGCTGTTGAACGAGGAGTGGCCGAGGATCATGTCCATCAGCTTGAGCGCGAAGTGGTCCGGGTGGTTCAGCCGGTGGGCGAGATGCCCGACGCGGAAGTTGAGTTGGCCGACCGGGCGGGGGACCAGGATGACGCCCGTGGAGGCTTCCGACTCGACCTGGGGGATCACCGGCCGCGGGGCCGCCTCGGCACGCAGGTCGCCGAAGGCCCGGTCCAGCGCCGCCAGCATCTCCGCGGACTTGAAATCGCCCGCCGCGGCGAAGATCAGCCCGTCCGGGCGGAGCGCCCCGCGGTGGAACGCGACGAGGTCGTCCCGAGCGACCGCGCCGATGGTCTGCACGGTGCTCAACCGGCCCCAGGGAGTGTCCGCGCCGAAGAGCTGTCGCCGGTACATGATGTCCGCGGTCGCGGCGGGCTGGTCCCACTGGCGCCGCACCTGCTCGAGCATCTCCATCCGCGCCTGCTCGATCTTGGCGTCGGGAAGCGCCGGCCGGCGGACCACGTCCGCGAAGAGCTCCAGCACCCGGTCCAGGTGGCGGCGCAGGCTCCAGGTCCAGAACAGCCCCGAGTCGGCGTAGCCGGCGCCGTTGATGTCGGCGCCCAGGAAGTCCAGCTCCTCGTCCAGCGCGTCGCCGGGCAGCAGCGCGCCGCCGCCCTGCCGGATCGCGGACGCGGCCAGCCGGGCCCGGCCGGCGAGCCGCGGCGGGTCGTACACGCCGCCCGTGCGCACGAACGCGCCGAACCGGACGACGGGCAGGGCGCGGTCTTCCATGAGGTGCACGGCGATGCCGTTGCGCAAGGTCGCGCGCTCGGCGAAACGGGGCTCGACCGCGAGCCGGCCGAACGCGAGCTTTCTCGGGTCCGGAGTCACGGCGTCGTCCCCGCCGGGGCCGAGTTCTCGATCGTGACCACGCTCCGGCGCGCCGGCACCAGGTAGGTCTTGGCGACGCGCTTGAGGTCGTCAGGCGTGAGCGCCCGGAGCTCCGCGACGAGCTCCAGCGGCCGCCGCCAGTCGCCGGTCACGGCGTGCGTGTGGGCGAGGTCGCTGGCGAGCGAGGAGTTGTCGGTGAGCCGTTTGAAGACGTCCGCTTCCATGAGGTTGGAGGCCTTCTCGAGCTCGCGCGGCGCGACCCCGTCCCGGACGAGCCGGCCGATCTCCTCGTCGATCGCGCGCTCGCACTCTTCGGGACCGTGGGGCGCGCGGGGCACCGCACCGACGATGAAGAGGCGGGCATAGCGCTCACCGGGGTAGTCGGGGTACGCGAAGACGCTGACGGCGCACTGCTTCCCCTTGACCAGCGCCGAGTGCAGCCGGGAGGAGTCGCCCTTGCCCAGGACGACCGCGAGCGGGTGGAGCGCGACGTTGTGGGTATGCCCCCACGTCGGGATGGGCCAGGCCATGCCCACCTGGGAATTGGCCGCCATCCGCTCGACGGCCCGGCGCTCTCCTCGCTGCTCGGGCTCCACGGTGGAGAGCGGGCGGGGCGCCGGACTCCCAGCGCGCCAGGAGCCGAACGTCCGCTCGATCAGCCGGAACGCCGCCGCGGGGTCCACCGCGCCCACGACCGCGGCGACCGCCCGGTCCGGGCGGTAGCGCGAGCGGAAAAATTGCTCAAGGTCGCGGCGCGTCATCCGCTCGAGGTCGGAGAGCCAGCCGATGATGGGCGTGCGGTACGGATGCGCGGAGTAGGCCAGGAGCGGGAGCTTTTCGTAGAGCCGCCACTGCGGCATGTCGTCGTAGCGGCGCAGCTCCTCGATGACCACGTTTCTCTCGCGGTAGAACTGGCGCAGCACGGGCGTCCGCACCCGCTCGCCCTCGATGGCGGCCCAGAGCGCCATGCGGTTGGCGGGGAGATTCACGATGTACACCGTCGCGTCCTTGCTGGTGTACGCGTTGAGCCCCTTGGCGCCGTTTCGCTGGTACAGCTCGTCGAGCTCGTTGGGCACCACCAGCTTTTCGGCCTGCGCCTCGGTGCGGTCGAATGTCTTCTTGAGTCGCGCGAGCTTCCTCGCGTCGGGCGCGTGGCGCGCCCGTTCGAGCGCCAGGGCTTCGTCCAGCGCGTCGAGCCGGGCCAGGAGCGCGCGCTCCCGGGGCCAGTTCCGCGTTCCGATGCGCGGAGTTCCCTTGAAGGCCATGTGCTCGTAGAGATGCGCGATGCCGCTGCGCCCCTCGGGCTCGTCCACCGCGCCCACGCCGAACGCGATGGCGAAGTGGACGGTGGCGGAGCCGCGACGGGGGACGACCAGCGCGGTCAGGCCGTTGGGCAGCGTGCGCTGCTTGACGCCGGCCGCGAACGCCGCGAGCTCGGGGGGGAGCGTGATCACGCGAGGCACTCTTTCAAGGCGGCGAGGAAGCGTTCCACATTTTCGGGCCGGGAGGAGTGGCCCATCAGGCCGACGCGCCAGATCTTCCCCTTCAGCTCGCCCAGTCCGCCACCGATCTCGATCGAGTGCTTCTCGAGCAGGGCCTTGCGCACGGCGGCCTCGTCCACGCCCGCGGGGACCGTGACCGCGTTGAGCGTCGGCAGGCGGGCGCCCTCCTCGGCCCAGGGTGTCAGCCCCATCCGGCCCAGGCCCTCCCAGAGCAGGGCGGAGTTCCGCGCGTGGCGCGCGAAGCGCGCTTCGAGACCCTCCTCCGCGACGAGCCGCAGTGCCTCGAACAGCCCGTAGATCGCCGAGATCGGGGCGGTGTGGTGATACACGCGATCGGAGCCCCAGTACTTCTCGAGCGAGGTCAGGTCGAGGTACCAGGACAGGATCGACGTCGGGTTCGTCGGCAGCGGTGCGGAGGGGAAGACCGGTCCCGAGGCGGCGCGGGCCCGCAGCGCCTCGAGCGCGCGCGGGCTGAGCGTGAGGGGCGCGAGGCCCGGCGGGCAGGAGAGGCACTTCTGCGTGCCGCTGTAGACCACGTCCGCGCCCCAGGCGTCCACGGTGACCGGGACGCCGCCCAGCGACGTGACCGTGTCCACGAGCAGGAGTGCGCCATGATCGTGCGCGAGCGCGGCGAAGCCCTCCAGCGGCTGCCACGCGCCGGTGGAGGTCTCGGCGTGCACGATCGCCAGGAGCTTCGGCGCCCCGCCGTGCAAGGCTTCGTGGAAGTCCTCGGGCCGGAAGACCTGGCCCCAGGGCTTCACGACGCGGGCAACTTCCGCGCCGACCTTCCACGCCACCTCGCACATGCGCGCGCCGAAGGCGCCGTTCACGCCCACGACGACCCGGTCGCCCGGGCGCAGGAAGTTGACGAACGCGGTTTCCATCCCCGCGCTCCCCGTGCCCGAGATGGGGAGGGTGAACGGATTTCGGGTCTGAAACGCGTGCCGGAGCAGCTCCTTGACGTCGTCCATCAGGCTCAGGAAGGCGGGGTCCAGATGTCCGAGGAGCGGCTGGGCCTGGGCGGCCAGCACCCGCGGGTCCACCGCGCTGGGCCCCGGGCCGAGGAGCAGGCGGGCCGGGGGGGCGAACGGGGTGGTGCGCACGGGGACATCATACAATACGGAAATGCGCCTGCCGGTCGCCGCCCTCGTCCTGCTCGCGTCCTCCGCCTTCGCGCTCGAGGGGCCGCCGGCCTTAGATTGGACGGTGGAGGGCCCGGTGCTCGACGATTTCGAGGTCGGCGTGCGCGCGGGCGGCGAGGCGGGCGCCGGTCGGTCGTTTCCCGGCGGAAGCGGCGCCGAGAACTTCCAGGCCAGCCCGTACGTGGTGGCGCCGCTCGCGCTGCGCTACGGCCTGGGCCGCCGCTGGGAGGCGTTCGCCGTCTTCACCTTCGACTGGGGCGAGGCGCCCTATCGCGGGGCGTACGAGGACAACGGGGCCGTCGTCGCCGTCGCGGGAACCGCGGGAGGGGCCGACCTCGGGGACCCGGCGCTGGGCGCGCGCGGGGCGCCGGGCGCGGGAGGGGAGTGGATACTCGGAACCGCGGGGATCGCGCCGCAGGGCTGGGCCGCCAGGCGCTCGATGCGGTTCCACCAGCGCGGGGCGTTCGGCGCGCCGCAGCTGCCCTTCGG
>CAYHEI010000077.1:0-3271 GCA_964355385.1 uncultured bacterium
CAGCTCCTCCTCATCGAGCCCGAGGGCCTTGGCGTACGCGCTGGTGAACCCGCGGGCGTAGACGGGAGCGGGCATGGCGGACAGCTCCCCCGTCTCGAGCGCCTTCAGATGACGCAGCGGGATCCGAGTGTCCTCGGCGGCCTGCTGCAGCGACCAGCCGCGCTTGGTCCGCGCGGCCGCGAAGCGGGCCCCCAGCTCCTCGAGTGGGGACGCCATCAGCGCGGACCTCCGAAGAGCTGCGGCAGCCCTTCCTGGACATCCGTCCCGGCGGGCAGCGCGAGCCGGAAGGTCTTGGCGGGAAGACCCTTGTTGATCCGGTAGCCCGAACACTTCAGCACGACCGCGATCTCGCCGTTGTCGAACGACGCCTCCTCGAGCAGCCACGTGCTCGCGCTCACGCGGACCGTCCACGCCGTCTCCTTGCGCTCGCCCGTTCGCGTAAAGCGCAGCGTGCAGCCGGCCGCGTCGCAGCCCGTGAGGGCCGCGTCATAGCCGCGGCGGAAGCTGGAGGCCGCCGCGGCCGGGTTGAGCCCGATCAGCCGCGCGAGATCGTCCGCCGACGATTGCTGCCGGAAGGCCTGCCCGGCGTCGGGCAGGTAGAGCTGCAGCACCTTCCCGTCGAACACCGCGGTCTGGGACACCGGCTTCGTGAACCGGACCCGGAAGCGCTCGGGGCCGCGCGTGAGGGCGAGCTCCCCCACGGTCTCTTGCGCGTCTCCCGTGGCGTGCAGGCGCGTCTCCTGCCGAAAGGTGAGGACCATATCGCGAATCGCCGACTCGGCGGCCTCCACGCGCGCGAGCACCTCCTCCGCCGTCGACGGCGGAGCTCCGGCCGCCGGCACCGTCGCCGAGATCGCGGCGGCGGCGAGGAGGAGCGCCGCGATCATGTGTCCCCGCCCGCGGACCCCGAGCCGGCCGAGGCATCGCGCGACACGATCTCACGCGACTTGCTGCCCTGTTTGGGGCCGACGATGCCCCGCCGTTCCATGATGTCGATGAGACGGCCCGCGCGGGCGAAACCGATGCTGAGGCGGCGCTGCAGCATGGACACCGACGCCTCGTTGGTCCGGACCACCAGGTTCACCGCCTCATCGTACAGCGGATCGTCCCCTTCCGCGCCCTCCCCCTCGCCGCCGCCGGAATCGGCCTCCGAGCGCTCCGCCGCGTACTCCGGGGCGCCCTGCGCGCCCCAGTGCGCGAGGACCGCGGAGACCTCCCCGGGCGAAACGAAGGCGCCCTGGGCGCGCGCGGGACCGGGCGATCCGGCCGGCGCGAAGAGCATGTCGCCTCGGCCCAGCAGCTGCTCGGCTCCCCCGCTGTCCAGGATCGTCCGCGAGTCGATGCGGGTCGCCACCTGGAACGAAAGGCGCGAAGGCAGGTTGGCCTTGATCACGCCCGTCAGGACATCCACCGAAGGCCGCTGGGTGGCCACCACCAGATGGATGCCGACGCCGCGCGCCATCTGCGCGATTCGTTGCAGCGCGTCCTCGACCTCCCGGGCCTTGACCGACATCAGATCCGCCAGCTCATCCACGGCCACCACGATCCACGGCAGCCCCGCCGGGGTCGTCACCGCCTCCCGGCGCTCCTCCTCGTCCGGCGCCGCTTCCCCCGCCGTCACCGCGCGATTGAACACCTGCAGGTCGCGGCATCCGTGCCGGGCGAGAAGCCGGTACCGGGCGTCCATGACGCTCACGACCCAGCGCAACGTCGCGACCGCCCGCTTGGCGTCGCTCACCACCTCGAAGAGCAAATGCGGCGTGCCGCGGTACGCGATCATCTCCACGCGCTTCGGGTCGATGAGCAGCAGCCGAAGCTGGTCCGGCGTCCGCGTCATCATCAGGCTGAGGAGGATGGTGTGAATGCACACGCTCTTGCCGGAGCCCGTCGTGCCGGCGATGAGCAGGTGCGGCATCTGCGCGAGATCCGCGACGAGCGCTTCCCCCGTCAGGGCCCGCCCGAGGAAGAGCGGGAGATCCCCGGCGGCGGCCGGATCGGCGTGCGCGGAGAAGACCGAGCCCAGCGTCACGCCTGCCGGCGAGGGATGCGGGACCTCGATGCCGATCGTCCCCTTTCCCGGCAGCGGCAGGACGACGCGCACGCGTTCGGCTTTCAGCGCCAGCGCGAGATCGTCCGCGAGATTCTCGAGACGGCTCGCCTTGACGCCCGGGGCGGGCTGCCACTCGAAGAGGATCACGCGGGCGCCGGAGGTCACGCTGACGATCTTGCCTTCCACGTGGAAGGCCTGCAGCGTCTGCTCGATGATGCGCGCCTGGTCGCGCACGAACTGCTCGAGCACGCCCGCATCGGGCCGCGTGGCATCCACCGCCAGAAGCGAGGAAGGCGGCAGCGACCAGCCGCCGCCCGCGGTCGCGGCCTTCCGCCGTCGCGGGCGCGGGGGGGCCGGTGTCTCGTCGCCGGACGAGTCATCCACCCCCGGCGCGAGTGGAGGCCCAACCGGTTCCGCCGACGCGAGCGTGGTCGGGGCTTCGAGCGGCTTCGGTCGGGCGGACGCGGCGAACACGGAGGTTTCTTCCGCGGGCTCCCGCTCGACGCGCTCAGGGGTTGGACGAAGAAGCGGAGCGGATGCCCGGATCGTCCGCCGCGTCAAGCGCTGACGGTCGACCCAGCGCGCCAGCCCCGCGGCGGCATTGCGCCCGAGGGCGGCCAAGCCGACCACGGACCGCCACGGCACCGACGCGGCCCAGCGCACCACCTCGTCCCTGCGCAACAGCCAGAGCGAGACGACCGTCAGCGCCCCCGCGAACAGGACCGTCCCGGGCAGGCCGACCGCCGCGACGGAGCGCGCCGCGATCCAGGTTCCGATCAGGCCCGCGCAACGCGGCGCCAGGGAATCCGGGAGCGCGCCGAGCAGGGCGAGGACACCGAGAAACAGCAGCGCGTAGCCGGCGAGCTCCGCGGCGCGCCGGGCGAGCGGCTCGCCCCGGAGGAGCCAGACTCCGACGACCGCGCCCAGCAGGGGAACGAGCGCGGCGGTGAACCCGAAGAGGTCGGAGAGATTGTCGCCGAGAATCCGTCCGACCGACCCGGTCTGCTCGCGCAGGCCGAGGGCGCACAAGGCCAGCGCCGCGACGCACAGCACGCCGAGGCCCGCTAAGCGCGATTTCAGACGCGAATGGTCAGCGGCCACTGGAAGGAGGGAGCTTGGGATCGCGGACGCGCGGGACGCGCCTCGCGCGGCGGGCCCCCCCCCGCCCGGGGGGGGGGGGGCGGGGCCGGGGGGAAGGGACCCCCCGAGGACAACCCAAAA
>CAYHEI010000077.1:3281-4562 GCA_964355385.1 uncultured bacterium
TTTCGCTCCTCTTTGGTGGGGGCCGTTTGTCTGTGGGGGGGGGGGGGCGGGGGGGGGTGGGGCGGGGGGGGGGGGGGGCCTGGGGGGGGGGGGGGGGGGCGCCGGCCGTGCGAACGTGTCAAGGAACCCGATCGAGAGAACGAATCACTTCTTGCCCTTCTTGTCCTTGTCCTTACCCTTCTTTTTCGCCATACGCCGTTCTCACCCCCCTCGTGTGCGCGCTTCGGCCGCGCGCCTGCTTTACCCAGGTATAGCAAAACCGATTGAGGCCTGTCAATACGGAACGACCCGGTAGATCTGGACCTGCTGCTCGATGCCCGGGAGGGTGACCGGCGCCAGCCGATGGGTGTTCAGGAAGATCCGGACGCGGCTCTGGGTCGCGTGCTCGATCAGGACCTCTCCGTCCGAGGCGGTCGCCGCCAGACCGTGCGCCACCCGCATCGGGTCCCCCAGCGCCCAGTAGTCCACCCGCCGCCCCGCGCCGAAGTACCCCGCGAGGACCCGGCCCGTGGCCGCCGCCAGGCCGATGGTGAGCGTCATCTTGTTCTCGCGCGCCAGGCGTTTGACCAGCGGACGGGCCGCCCGCTGGATCTCCACCGCGGCGCGCACCGCCTCGACGGCGAATTCGTCCGCCTTCCCCTCCACCGCCTCGAACACCGCGGTCTCCGCGGAAAGCAGCACACCGCCGTGGCGCAGCACGATCTCGTGCGCCTGGGCGTACAGCTGGCTGATCAGCCGCCACGCCTCCTCGTCGAGACCGTCCAGCAGACCCGCGTGTCGCGGCACCGCGAGGGAAAGCACGCAGGCCTCCCGGATATCCCGCCGTACCATCGCCCCGCCGCCGGCGGCCAGGATCGACGCGACGCGCGCGGGGGGGAACGTCCGCTCCAGGCGCTCCCGCTCCCAATCTTCCCGCCGGGAAACGAGGTGCGCCCGCCAGGCCATGAAGGCGATCCCGAGGAGGTCCCCCAGGTCTTGCAGATGTTGCGCGTCTTCCTCGACGAACGGTTCCTTGGAGACGTTCCGTTCGAGGTACACGGCGCCCACGGGCTCGCCCTGCCAGCGGCACGGCGAGCACAACACCGCCCGCACGTCATACCGCGCGACGGACGGCGCCTCGTTGAAACGGGGGTCCGCCTCGGCGTTCGAGGTCAGCACGGTCCGCCGCTCGCGCACCGTCTGCTCCACGATTGTGCGGGACAGCGGCGCCTGGCCTCGTCCTTCGAGACCCAGCGTGCCGGCGTCCAGGTCACCGCGACGTGGGGGTGGGGAACCATCCCG
>CAYHEI010000077.1:4572-9941 GCA_964355385.1 uncultured bacterium
CCTCCTCCATGCCCACGGCCGCCACGGGCGTCAGCCCCCCGCTCTCGGGCGCGAGCTGGACGATGAATCCTCGCTCGCAGCGGAACCGCTTCATGAGGGTTTCCAGATAGCCCTGGAGCCACTGAGGCTCCCGCGCCGCGCCGACGCTCAACTCGATGATGCTCCACAGCGCGGTGTCGTCGACCAGCGTCCCGGCCTGCGGCCCCGGGCTCGGCGCGGGTCCGGGCGCCGCCGTGAGCAAGAACTCGATCTCGGTCTGCCCGACGCGGATCTTGTCGCCCGACACGAGAAACTTCTCTCCGATGCGCTCCCCGTTCACGAAGGTGCCGTTCGCGCTGGCGAGATCCTTCACGAGCCACGCCCCGTCCTTCACGCGCAACTCGCAGTGGCGACGGGAGACGGCCGCGTCCCCGAGGTCGAGGTCGGCGTGCAGGCGCCCGAGCACGAAGGGCGTACGGACGACCGCCACCGCCTCCGGGCTCCCGCCGGCGCGGGTGAGGCGCAGCTCGGCCGCCGGGGCGTTGATCATGCGGCGCGCTCGCGCAGGCTGAACCGCTGTACCGCGCAACCGTGCTCGTCCGCGAGGTAGAGATCCTCGGGTTCCACGAGGGCGGCGGCGATGAAATGCGGGCCCGACGGCCCCTCCCGTCGTCCCGTGACGGCGCCGATCGGCGCGCCGTCCGCGTCGAGGATCTGCACCCGGTCGGACGCGTCGCACACGACGAGTTCGCCGTTGACCGTCACGGCGACGTGGACCGGGGGGTGCATGAACTCGCCGGGCCGGGTCCCCCGCCGTCCGAACGACTCCCGGAACTTCAGCCCGCGGTCGAAGACCTGGATCCGGAAGTTCTGGCTGTCCGCGACGTAGAGACGGCCCGCTCCGCCGATCGCCAGGCCGAGGGGGGAGTCGAACTCCCCGGGCCGGTCGCCCCGCGACCCCGCCGGCTTGAGCGGCACCCCGGCGAGCGAGAAGGAACGGATCCGGTGGTTGCCGGTGTCGGCGACGTAGAGGATCCCCTCCTCCAGGTCCAGCGCGATGCCGCGCGGGTAATTGAATCCGACCACGCCCTGTTCGTCGTGCGCCCCGACGACCACGAGCGGACGGCCGATGGACGCGACGGGCTCCCCGAACTCGGTGCAGACGACGATCCGGGAATTCTTGGTGTCGCAGACGAACAGCCGTCCGTCGCGATCCAGTGCGAGCGCCGTGGGATTGTGAAAGCGCAGCCCCTCGTCCATCGCGCCGCCCTCGGACCCCAGTCGCTTGATGAACGCGCCCTCGCGGTCGAACGCCTGGACCCAGCAGCGGATCGCGTCGGAGGCCCACAGCCGTCCGGCGCCGTCGGCCGCGAGCCCTGCAGGGAGCATGAACTGGCCCTCCTGTTTCCCGCGTCCGCCCCACGACCCCCGGGACGCGAACTCGTGGGTGGTCGCGAGCGTCTCCGCCAGCCTCGGCGCCTTGCGCGAAAAGCGCTCGTACGCGGGGTGCGGCGGGGGGGGCGGAGGAGGTCCCGCGGGCAGCGGCTGGCCCGATTCGAACGCCGCGAGCGCCCTCCGCATCTCCCCCGCGCTCCCCCAGCGCCGTTTCACGTCGCGCTCGAGCGCCCGCGCCACGATCGTCGCCAACGGCGCCGGCAGGGCCGGATCCGCGGCGGTGATGAGCGGCGCGGGCTCGCCCGACAGGATCTTCTGGATCAGACGGGACCCCGCGGTGTCGTGGAAGGGCAGCGATCCAGTCAGCATCTCGTAGAGCATCACGCCCACGCTGTACAGGTCCGAGGCCGGCGTGACGCGTCCCAGGAGCTGCTCTCTCGACATGTAGAAGAGCGTCCCCGCGGCGACGGTCTGGTCTCCGGCATCGATCTCGTGCGCGGTGCCGAAGTCGGTGATCTTGACCCGGCCGTCGGGCGTGAGCAGGATGTTGGCTGGCTTCAGATCCCGGTGGACGACGCCCTTGTCGTGGGCGTACTCGAGCGCGCCGAGCAGTTCGAGCGCGATGCGCACGGTCTCCACGACGGGCAGCCGGCCTCCCGCGAGGCGCTCCTTGAGGCTCTTCCCCTCGACGTACTCCATCACCATGAACATCGCCTCGGGGGTCCGGTCCACGGTGAGGAGTTTGATCACGTTCGGGTGGTCGAGGGCCGCGAGCAGCTTGGGTTCCGCGATCATCTTCCCGAAATCGAGCGTCTGGTTGTGCGGGATCTTGAGCGCCACCTTCTTGCTCAGCCACGTGTCCTCGGCCAGCCAGACGCTCCCGAAAGCGCCGCTCCCCAGCGTCTGCAACAACCGGTACCGGTCGAGCAACTGGCCGGCGACGACGGGCATCAGGCGCTCATCAAGATTGAACCCGGCCGAGCACGCGGAGATCGTTGTCGTACAACCAGCGCATGTCGGTGAGGCCGTATTTCAGCATGGCCAGGCGCTCCACACCGATCCCGAACGCGAACCCGCGCACGCCCGCGGCCCGGCAGCCCGGACTTCCGTGCGCCAGGATGTTCGGATGGATCATGCCGCACCCGCCGATCTCGAGCCAACCGGAGCGCGCGCACATGCGGCAGCCCGCGCCGCGGCATGCCACGCACCGAACGAGCAGCTCCGCGCTCGGCTCGGTGAAGGGGAAGTAGCGAGGCTCGAAACGGGTCGCCGTATCCGGACCGAAGAAACCCTTCATGAAGGCGTCGAGCACGCCCTTGAGATCCGCGAAGGAGCAGCGGTCGTCCACCAGCGCCCCCTCGACTTGATGAAAGCACGGCGAATGGGACGCGTCCGCCGCATCCCGCCGGAAGCAGCGGCCGGGACACACCAGGCGGAACGGCGGCGTCCGTTCCCGGCCGGCGCGCGCCCAGCTCGGCGAGGTGTGAGCCCGCAGCCGCCGGGCCTCGGACAGGTAATAGGTCGCCTGCATGTCGCGCGCGGGATGGTCCGCCGGCGTGTTGAGCGCGAGGAAGTTGAACTCGTCCGTCTCGGCCTCGGTCCCCTCCGCGCGCTCGAATCCCATCGCGACGAACGCCCCCACGAAGTCCTCCGTGACGATCGCAATGGGATGCGCGGAGCCCCGCGCGCGCAAACGGCCCGGCAACGTCACGTCGAGCGCGGCGGGCGCCGACCCCGAGGCTGCGGACGCAACGCGGGCCTCGATCGCCGCGGCGATGCGGGACTTGGCGTCGTTGATCCGGGCCCCCGTCTCGCGGCGCGCCTCGGGCGCGAGCGATCCGAGTCCGGCCAGCATGTCCGCGAAGGGGCCCTTGCGGCCGAGGAACGCGATCCGGCAGCGTTCGAGCGCTTCCGGGGTCGCGGCGTCCGCGATTTCCCGCGCGGCCCGCTCCGCCAGGGCCTCCGGCGTGTCCGTCGTCAGAAGGAGAGGTACGCCGAGAGCGCCGCGGAGCCGCCCTTGGCGTCGCCTCCGCCCAGGGGGAAGCCCACCGCAAGGTCCACGCCCGCGACGATCGCGCCCACCCCCACGCCGACCGTGACCTGAGAATCCAGCGGTCCGGCGGCCGTCACGTAACCCGCGCGGGCCGTCAGCAGCCCGAAAATGCTCTGCTCGGCGCCGACCCGAACACGATTGCGCTTGCTGGTGAGATCACCGTCGTACTCGACGCCCAGCGAGGTTCCAACCAGCGGAATCGAGCCCGCCAGGGAGACGCGCAGATCCAAAGGCAGCGTCAGGGTACGGTTCTCGGCGGCTTTCGTCGCGGTGAACCCCATCGTGTTCACGTTGAGGGATCCCGCGTAGGCGTTCGTCTTCCACGTCATCTTCGCCCCGATGTTCTTGAGCACGATCGCGGCCTTCGCCACGCCGAACAGTTTCGCATGCGCGCCGATGTCCACGCCGATGCCGCTTCCCTTCGAGGATTCACGGTAGGTCACCCCGGCCCCCGTGACCGGCGCGGTCGAGTTGAACGTCACATGCTGGTCCAGCGATGCGTCGTTGTAAGCCAGTCCGTGCAGATACTTGACGCTCGCGCCCGCCGACAGGCCCAGCCCGGGCACCGGCTCCGGAACGTCCTTCGAGTATCCCAGGCCGATTTCCGCGACCGACGCGCTCACGAATGTGCCCGTGAAGTCGTAGGTCTGGTTCGCCGTGTAGCTTTTCCCGGAGGGTGGATAGGACGCATTCGGATTCCCGGGGGAGTAATTGAGGGCGAAGTCCACCGCGTCCTTCGAGATCTTCTCCGCGGTCACGATCTGATGCTCGAACACGCCCAGCCCGAACGTCCCCAGAACGGGAAGGCTCAGCGCGACCGCCGCCCCGCCCGCGCCGCGTATGTCCGCATCCCACCCCGCCGCCGGAATCTTCTTCACGACGTCGGTCTTGGCGGATGAGGGGGTCGCCGCGAGCCGCGCCACGTCCATGATGGACAGGGCGTTGTTGCCCCCTTCCAGCCCGGCGCCCGCGTTCGCCGAGAACACGAGCTGCGAACCCAGCACGGCGGGGTTCCACCACATGCCTTCGGCCCCGGAGGCGAGGGCGCTGTAGGCACCCCCGAACCCCTCGCCACGGGCGATCGGTCCCGCGGCCTCGGCGGAAACAACCAAGAGCGCGAGGGTCGATGCGAGGACGACAAAGCGAATCCTCATGTGGGTGGCCTCCTTGTGGGACATTGGCTTGATTCTAGGCCAGGCTGGATGCGGCTGCAACTCGGCCCGAGGACCGCGCGCTATTCCGTCCCAAACTCCCAGGAGCTGAGGTACTTGGCCTGCGCCGCGGTCAGCGTGTCGATAACCAGGCCCATCGCCTTGAGCTTCAGCACCGCGACGTTCCGGTCGATCGCATGGGGGACCGGATAGACATTCCGCTTCAACGCCCCCCCCTTGCGCACGAGGTACTCGACGCACAGGGCCTGGTTGGCGAAACTCATGTCCATGACGTTGGCCGGATGGCCTTCCGCCGCCGCCAGGTTGACCAGCCGCCCCTCCCCGATGAGGTTGATCCGCTTGCCGCTCTTGAGCGTGTACTGCGTGACCACGCCGCGTACGGTGCGCTTCGCCTTGGCGAGGCCCTCGAGCGCCTTGAGGTCGATCTCGACGTTGAAGTGGCCCGCGTTCGCCACGATCGCCCCGTCGGGCATGGCCGCCAGGTGCTCGCGGCGGATGACCGAGGTGTCCCCGGTGACCGTGATGAAGATCGTACCGCGAGCAGCGGCCTTCGCCATCGGCAGGACCTCGAACCCGTCCATCGCCGCTTCCAGCGCGCGATGGGCATCCACTTCGGTCACGACGACTTGCGCGCCCAGGCCCCGCGCCTTCTGCGCCACGCCCCGGCCGCACCAGCCGTACCCGGCCACCACGATCACGCGCCCCGCGATGAGGACGTTCGTCGCCCGGATGATCCCGTCCATCGCGCTCTGCCCGGTGCCGTACCGGTT
>CAYHEI010000078.1:0-9689 GCA_964355385.1 uncultured bacterium
TCCCGCCGGATCCCGCCGGGGGAACTCCGGTCTGTGCTTTCTCCAGTGCTCCGCGCTCGATCTCCTGATCGCGGGCCGCAAAGTCGCGGCATTTGCCCAGCGGCGGGTGAGGGGGGCCTGGTTTCAGCATGGATCGGTGTTGGTCGAGCCCGTTCCGACGGACTGGCGCGCTTCCCTGGAGTCCTCCGGCGTGGGCTCTCCGGGCGAGTGGGAGCGCGTGGACGGCGCCGTGTCGGCCCTGTGCGACTTCGGACCTGTCACGTTGGCGACGGTGGGGGAGGCGGTCCGGGTGGCGGCGGAACGCGCCTGGGGAGCCTCAAAATAGAGCACTTTGGACGGGGGGCCGCCCTTGCGGGGGGCCCGATCCCGTGCTTCTATTCATACAGGCCTGCGCCGGAATCCCCGCGTTCGGGGGGTCGCGCGCACCCTGATAGACTTATAATCAATGGGCTGATAGAACCGATTGAGGGGTGGCGGCCCATCGGACACAAAGGAGCGGCTGACGACTCGACGCATGGGCAAGGATGTGATCTACACGATCAAGGAGGCCGCGCGCAAGCTCCGGCTCCACGAGCAAACCCTCCGGAACTGGGAGCGCGCCGGCATTATCAAGCTCCAGCGGTTCGGGAAGAACCGTTCGCGCCTGTTCCGTCCCTCCGACATCGAAACCTGCCGCTGGGTCCAGAAATACTCGGGCCGCGGCATCAGTCTCAAGGGAGTGAAAGCGCTGATGGTCATGAACCGCCACCGGAACGGCCACTAGGATGATCGAGAAGCTGTTCGCCACGCCCGCGCAGAGGGTGCTCGAAAAGGCGCTCGGCGCCTCGGGCCTCGCGCAGGAGGTCATCGCCAACAACCTCGCGAACGTCGAGACCCCGGGATTCAAACGCAGCGAGGTGCTCTTCCAGGACCGGCTCGCGTCGGCGCTGGCGGCGCTCGAGGGGTCCGACGGTTCCCTGAAGGGCGCGCGGACGAACGCGCGGCATCTCCCGATCGGGGAGGCGCCCTCGCTGGACGCCGTGGAGCCCGAGGTCGTGGTGCGGGCCGAGACCTCGCTCCGGCCCGACGGCAACAACGTGGACCTCGACTCCGAGATGGTCAAGCTTTCCGAGAATCAAATGCTCTACGAGACGCTCGCGCAGCTGGTCCGCATGAAGCTGACCTCGCTCCGCTCGGCGATCACCGAAGGGAGGCGTTAACGATGCACCTGTTCAGGACGATGGCGATCTCGGGTTCGGCGCTGACCGCGGAGCGGCTCCGACTCGACATCATCGCGAACAACCTCGCGAATGCGAACACCACCCGCACGGCCGCAGGCGGGCCGTTCCGCCGCCAAGTGACGGTGTTCGCGCCACGCGGCGACGAGACGCAGTTCCTCTATCCGGGCATGGGCACCCCTGCCGGGGCGTTCCGGGGCCGCGGCGTTCGCGTGGCCGCCGTCAGCGAGGACCCGTCCCCGTTCAAGCGGGTGTACGACCCGGGGCATCCCGACGCGGACGCGAGCGGCTACGTCTCGCTGCCGAACGTCAACGTCGTGACCGAGATGGTGGACATGCTGGCCGCGCAGCGGGCGTACGAGGCGAACGTCTCGGCGATCGTCGCGGCGCGGACGATGGCCGAGCGCGCGCTCGACATCGGCCGCGCGTGATCGTGGTTCTCATGCTGAGTCCGAATCTGAATTTGAAACCATCTAATTAAAGGAGCCTTGCGATGGAAATTAATCCCCTTCGGCTTTCGGAAGCGGCCTCCCAGGCGGGGACCGCGGGCGCGGCGGCACCGGCCGCGAGCGACGGCGTCAGCTTCAAGTCGCTGCTCACGGACGCCCTGGCGCAGGTGAACAACATCCAGCAGTCGGCGGATGCCGGCGCGGTCAAGCTCGCCGCGGGCGAGCCGGTCGCGATCGACGAGGTCATGCTCGCGGTGCAGAAGGCGGACCTGGCGCTGCAGCTCACGATGCAGATCCGGAACAAGCTGGTCGAGGCGTACCAGGAAGTCGCCCGGATGCAAATTTGATGATTGGTGACGAGGGCCACGTGACCGCGCGCCGCGCGGTGCTCGGCGGCCGTGTCCTCGTTTCGGAGCCTCGCGGATGAACGAATACCTGAGGCTGCTCGGCGCCCAGTTCACCGAACTGTGGGGGCGTCTGTCCTCCGTGCAGAAGGCGCTGGTGACGCTGGTCCCGGTGTCGGTGTTCGTCGTGCTGGCCTTCCTCCTGGCGGCCCTCTCGAAGCCCCCGGAGTCCTACGGGGTGCTGTTCTCCGAGCTGCCGCGGGAGGATGCGGCGACGATCGTCTCCCGCCTCAAGGCGGCGGGGACGCCGTACCGTCTCAAGGACGACGGCGGGACGATCGAGATCCCGGTCAAGGACGTCTATGAGACCCGCCTCACGCTCGCGAGCCAGGGGCTTCCCAAGGGCCCGGGCGTCGGGTTCGAGCTGTTCGACAAGACGACGATCATGGGCACGACCGAGGCCCAGCAGCGTGTCGCGTACCTGCGCGCCCTGCGCGGGGAACTGACGCGCACGATCATGTCGATCCAGGAGATCCGGAGCGCCAACGTGAACCTGGCGCTGCCCCAGCCTTCGCTCTACAGCGAGCAGCAGCAGGACGCCACGGCGTCGGTGCTGGTCGAGGTCAAACGTGGGTACAAGCTCGAGCCGGGCCAGGTCCGCGGGATCATCCATCTCGTCGCCGCGAGCGTCGAGGGGCTCAAGCCCGTGAACGTGAAGCTGGTGGACCACTACGGCAACGTCCTCTCGGACCTCGTCCGGGACGACTTGGCCGAAGAGGCGGCCGGCACGGGCGGAAGCGCCGGGCTTTCGCGGCAGGCCAAGGTCACCGCGGGCCAGCTGGCGGTGCAGGAAGGGATCGAGCGGAAGATGGAGCGCCGGATCGAGGAGATCCTCGAGAAGGTCCTGGGGCCCGGTCGCGCGGCGGTGAAGGTCAGCGCCGAGCTGAATTTCGACCAGGTCAAGCTGACGAGCAAGACGTTCGATCCCGTGGTCGGGACCGAGGGCATCATCCGCAGCCAGCAGAAGAAGGCCGAGACCTACAACGGCGTCGGGGGGATCCCCGGCGGTGTCCCGGGCGTGGAGAGCAACATTCCCGGGTATCAGGCGGTCGTCGGGGGCAACCTTGCCTACACCAAGAACGACGACGTGCGGAACTACGAGGTCAACGAGAAGCTGGAGGAGGTGCTCAAGGCCCCCGGAGCGGTGAAGCGCCTCAACGTGGCGGTGTTCGTGGACAACGTGCAGCCGCAGCAGCACGCCGCGATCCAGCGCGTGGTGAGCGCGGCGGCCGGCGTGGACACCACGCGTGGGGACGTGATCGCCGTGGAGAATATGCCGTTCGACAAGTCGCTCATGGACCAGGTGGCGACCGAACGCGCCTCGGTGGAGCGGAAGGAGCAGCAACAGATGTGGGTGAAGGCGGGCGAGTTCGCCGCGGTCGTCGTGGTGGTCATGATGGCGCTCCTGTTCATCCGGGCCCTGGTGCGGCCGCGGGTGGTGCGGGAGCGCGTGCTGGTGGAGGTGGCGACCGCGATGGCGGCGCCGGTCGAGGCCCCGCCCCCGCCGCCTCCGCCGCCTCCGCCGTCCGAAGACATCGCACCCCCGCCGCCGCTCCTGATCGAGCAGGAGCCCACGGCGGCGCTCGAGCGGCAGCGGCGCCAGCAGATCCGCCAGCACGTCACCCGGATGGCGCGCCAGCGGCCCGAAATGATCGCGGAAATCATCAAGCGCTGGATCCTGGAAGAGAAGCGATGACACATCCTGGACGAGTGGACACCGGCCGTGCCCGCACCGTGAGGCCGGTCACCATGAACAGGGAAGGAGCTTAAGGCCATGGCGGGAATGAACGCGGAGAACAAGGCGGCGGTGCTCCTGATCGCCCTGGGGCCGGAGCTGTCCTCGCAGGTGATGAAGCACCTCAAGGAAGAGACCGTCGAGCAGATCACCCTCCAAATCGCGAACATGCGGAAGGTGACGCCCGCCGAGAAGGAGATCGCCCTCGAGGACTGCTACGGCATGTCGATGGCCGAGGACGCGCTCATTCAGGGCGGCGTGGACTACGCCAAGGACCTGCTGGAACGGAGCCTGGGCAACCACAAGGCCGTCGAGATCCTGAACCGGTTGCAGGGCGCCCTGCAGACCGTCCCGTTCGATTTCATCAAGCGGGCGGATCCGCACCAGATCCTCAACTTCATCCAGAACGAGCACCCGCAAACCATCGCGCTGATCCTGTCCCATCTGTCGCCCGACACCGCGGCGAACATCTTGCGGCAGCTTCCTCAGGATGTGCAGGTGGACGTGACGCGCCGGATCGCGATCATGGACCGGGCGACCCCGGACGTGATCATGGAGGTCGAGCGCGTGCTCGAGCGGAAGATCTCATCGGTCTTCACGCAGGAGTTCGCGGCGGCGGGAGGCGTGCGCGCCGTGGCCGAGATTCTGAACCGGATGGACCGGTCCACCGAGAAGATCGTCATGGAGAAGCTCGAGGAGGACAATCCCGAGCTCGCCGACGACATCAAGCGGCTCATGTTCGTCTTCGACGACATCATGCTGCTCGACAACAAGGCGATCCAGCAGGTGATGAAGGACATCGACGCGAAGGACACCACCCTCGCCCTCAAGGGCGCGAGCGAGCAGGTGAAGAACAAGATCCTGAGCAACATGTCCTCGCGCGCCCGGCAGATGATCCTGGAAGACATGGAGATCATGGGCCCGGTCCGCCTGAAGTCCACCGAGGAGGCGCAGCAGAAGATCGTGAACGCCATCCGGCGGCTCGAGGAGACCGGCGAGATCATCGTGGCCCGTGGCGGTGAGGCGGAGATGTTCGTCTGATGGTCGAGCGCGAGGCGCCCCGCGCTCCCGAGGCGGTCCGGGCCTCGGCCGTGATCGGGGCGGGCGACTACCGGGTCAACCGGCAGCGGATCATCCTGCGTACGCCCGCCGCCGTTCATGTCGAGCCGGAAACGCCGGAAAGCGCCGAGACCGCCCGGCTCGAAGCGGAACAGCTCGAGGCGCTCCTGCACCCGCCGGAGCCCGACGGGCCGAGCCAGGCCGAGCTGGCCGAGCGCGAGGCCGAGGCTGTTCGCGCGAGCGCGCGGGAGGAGGCCGGGGAGATCCGGCGCGAATCGCGCGAGCAGGGCTACACGGAGGGACTCAAGGAGGGGATGGAGGTCGGGCGCGCCGAGGGGCGCGAGCAGGGCCTGCGCGAACTGCGCGAGGCGCTCGACCGCTGGCTGACCATGGGAGACGCGCTCACCGAGGCGTGGCGCGCGCGCTTCGAGGGCCTCGAGAACGAGGTCAAGGATCTCGCGATGGCGGCCGCCGAGAAGCTCGTTGAGGGCCATCTCGCGCTCGCGCCCGACAGCGTGATCGGGGTCGTGCGCGACGCGCTGCGGCACGCGGCCGAGGCCGATCTCGTGACGGTCCTGATCAGCCCGAAGGACGCCGCGCTCGTGCGCGCGGCCAAGGAGGAGCTGGCGGCCGTGCTGAAGGGGACGGGCCGGTTCGAGATCATCGAGGAGGCGAAGATCGAGCCGGGCAGCTGCCTGGTCGAGACGAAGACCCAGGTGATCGATGCGACCCGCAAGACGCGGGTCGAACAGCTGCGCGGCGCGTTGGGCGGGGGCGGGGTATGACGCTCTCGCTGGAAGAGCTGCGTCCGGGGGAGGAGACGGCGCGCCGGTTGCGGGAGTGCGCGCTGACCGTCCGCGGGGCGGATCCCGTCCGCGTCAACGGGCGCGTCATCCAGGCCGTGGGTCTGGTCATCGAGGGTTACGCGCGCGTGGCGGGCGTGGGCGAGATCTGCCGCATCACCACCGGCGCGGGCCGCCCGCCCATCCTGGCCGAGGCCGTCGGATTCCGGGAGGGCCGCGTGCTGTTGATGCCCCTCGCGGACATGGAACACGTCGGACCCGACAGCGTGATCGTCCCGACCGGTCGTTCGCTCGAGGTGCCCGTGGGGCGCGGCCTGCTGGGCCGCGTGCTGGACGGCCTCGGCCGGCCGTGCGACAACCGCGGGCCGCTTCGGTTCGAGACGAGGGTGCCGATCCATGCGCCGCCGCCCGACGCGCTCCGGCGGCAGCGGATCAAGGACGTGCTCCCCACGGGCGTGCGCGCGATCGACGGCCTCCTGACCGCGGGCAAGGGCCAGCGCCTCGGCCTGTTCGCCGGCAGCGGCGTGGGCAAGAGCGTGCTGCTCGGGATGATGGCGCGCTACACCAAGGCCGACGTGAACGTCATCGCGCTCGTGGGGGAGCGGGGCCGGGAGGTCCGGGATTTCATCGAGCGCGACCTGAAGGGAGGGCTCGCCCGGTCCGTGGTCATCGCGGCGACGTCGGACCAGCCCGCCCTCGTGCGTCGGCAGGCGGCCTGGGTGGCGTGCGCCGTCGCCGAGTATTTCCGCGATCTCGGCTTCGACGTGCTGTTCATGATGGACTCCGTGACGCGATTCGCGCAGGCGCAGCGCGAGATCGGACTGGCCGTGGGCGAGCCACCGACCACGCGGGGCTACACCCCGTCGGTGTTCGCGCTGCTGCCGCGCTTGCTCGAGCGAGCCGGCACGACGCCGCGCCGCGGCTCGATCACGGGCATGTACACCGTGCTGGTCGAGGCGGACGACATGAACGAGCCGATCGCCGACGCCGTGCGGGCGATCTTGGACGGACACGTCGTGCTGTCGCGCGACCTGGCCGCCCAGAACCACTATCCCGCGATCGACGTGCTGCAGAGCATCAGCCGGCTGATGATCGACATCACGGACGATGAGCAGCGGGTCGCGGCCGGCCGGCTGCGGGAACTCCTGGCGACGTACCGGGACGCGCGGGATCTCGTGAATATCGGCGCGTACGCCAAGGGGAGCAACCCGCGGATCGACTTCGCCCTGGAACACCTCGACCGGGTGAACGCCTACCTCAAGCAGGATGTGGACGAGTCGTCCTCGTTCGAGGCCGCCGCGGGTGCGCTCAAGGGACTCTTGCCGTCGTGATCAAGCGATTTGTCTTCCGGCTCGAGCGGGTGCTCCGGCACCGCGCGAGCGTTCGCGACCTGCGCGAGCGCGAGCTGGCCGACCTCGAGTCGGCCCTGGCGCGGGAGCGCGAGGCCGTCGCCTCGCTGGTGCGCGCCCGGGACGGCCTCTTGGCGGACCTCGCGGAGCTCCAGCGCGGGCCGTTCCCGGCGTCCGAGCGGCAGCGCTACCAGCAGCATCTCGGGTGGCTGGCGGGGGAGCTGGATCATGCCCGGGCGCGCGCGGCGGACCTCGAGGCGCTGCGGGACGGGAAACGCGCCGCCCTCGTCAAGGCTTCGCAGGAGCACCGCATCGTGGAGCGTCTGCGGGAACGGCAGGCGGAGTCGCACCGCTTGGAGGCGGGGCGGGAGGACCAGGTGTTCCTGGACGAACTCGCGACCGGGGCCTACATCCGGGCGGGGCGGGCCCTTCGACGCAGCTCCGGGCCCGAGGCGACGTCGTGATGGGGGGCGTTCCGGCCGGGCCGCTGCAGGCGTTTCAGCAGCTTCTTGCCGCGCTCGCGCCGCAGATGCCGGTCCTGAGGTCGCTCGAAGGGCCGGCCGCGCCGCTCTCGCCGGCCCCCGGCGCCGTAGAAGGCGTGGGCGCACGAGTCGTCGCCCCGGCGGTCCCCGGCACGCCGTTCACGGGGGTCATGACCGGCCGGCTCGTCGAGGGGCTTGAGTCCGGTGCGCCTCCGGTCCAGGTCCCCGTGCCCTCCGGTGAGGCCGTCGCCGCCGCGCGGCGCGAACTTGCGGCACTTGCGAGCGGGACGCCCGCGAGTGTCCCGCCGGGAGTCCGTCCGGGCGGCGCCGTGGAGCGGATGCGGGCCGAATGGCTCGCGGCGCTCGCCGGAATGCTGCGCCCGGCGGCGCCGCCACGCCCGCCCCTGAACGCGCGCGCGGCCGGCGCTCCCGCGCGGTTGCCCGGGATTCCCTCGCCGTCGGCCGCGGCGGCGCGCCAAGTGGTCGTCGCGGCGGGCGAGACGGACGTCCCGGTCGCGCCGAACGAGGGTCCGCCGCGCGCGCGCGGACGGCCGCCCGAT
This sequence comes from uncultured bacterium, assembly GCA_964355385.1. Taxonomy (GTDB): domain Bacteria; phylum Oederibacteriota; class CAKKQC01; order CAKKQC01; family CAKKQC01; genus CAYHEI01. The sequence goes on from CAYHEI010000078.1 coordinate 8,059, forward strand.
CAAGCTCCGCCCCCCGTCCGGGGGGAGGCGGAAACCGTCGGCAGCCTGGACCGCATTGCGGAGGGCACAGCCCCAATGGTCCCCGAGACGGTCTCGGGCGGCCCTTCAGCCGTTCCGCGGAGGCGTGTGCCGCCGCTTCCCGCGCATCCGGATGCCGCGGGTCTCCTCGGCCATCTCGCCCGTATCATCGCGCGCGCTCCCGCGGCGGACTTGGTCGCGGCGGCCCGGCTGGTCGTGCGGGACGATCGTCCACAACCCCGAGTCGGGCCGGCCCGGCGGACGGTTCCTCGATCCGGTTCGAGGCCGGCGCTGAGTTCCGTCGAAGCGCCGGCTCTTCGACAGGAATCGGGGCGGGCCCCGATCCTGGCCGAGGGGGCGCCGCGGCCGGTTTACGCGGCAGAGCCGGTTCATCCGTCGGCGGATGCACCGACCGCTTCGCGCGCGCCCGAACGGGCGTCCGTTCCCTCGGGCGTCCCGGAAGTCATGGTACGGGCCGCTACGCCCACCCTGACGCCGCCCGGGCCGCGGCAAGCGGTTCGGCCCGCTGGTTCGGCGCAGCGGACATGGGAGCCCGCGCCCGCGATTGAAGCCGGGCCCGTCGGGGCGTCGGCGCCGAAAGCCGCATCGGCCGACCCGTCCTCCGCGGCGGTGCTCGCGTCTTCTTCGGCGACTCCGGCCGCTCCGCGGCCGGCCCGGAGCGTCGCCGAAGGGTCCACGGCGGCCTCGACGGAGGAGAGGCCGACGGTCGCGATGCCGCCGGTGTCCGCGTTGTCGGCCCGGCCGCCCACGGTTGTTCCCGACGTTGCGCGGTCGGTCGCGTCGACGGCGCCGCGCGCGGCCGAGCCTGTCGCGATCATGACGCCTGTGGCGATTCCTCGCTCCCGCTCGGGGCGGACCCTGACGGGTGTCGAAGCGCGTGTGGTCGAGCCGGCGCTTGGGCCAAGGATTACGTCCCCGATCGTACCGACCTCCGCGTCTGCGGCGATGCCAGCTGCGGCGGCGCCGGCCGCCCCGGCGATCACGCCGTCGAGGTCGCGCGAAACGGAGAGGATCGCGGTGGCGCCAACGGATGCACCGTCCGTTGCCGAGATCGTCTCGCCGGTACTGCCGCCCGCGTCGGCCGCGCCGCGAGAGCTCGCCATGGCGATCACGCCGGTGGAGCCGCGCGGAACGGTGCGGCCCGCGCTGGCGGGGCCAGATGAAATTCCCGCGGTCAAGATCGCGTTGCCGGCTCAGTCGCCGGCCCCTCGACCGGGCTCAGGGCGGGCGCTGCGCGTTGTCGAAGGGGCATCCCGGCCGGCCTCGGTCGCTCTCCCGCGCGAGAACTCCGTCGAAGGGCCGTTGGTGGCGGCGCCCCCGGCCGAGGCGAGGCCGGCGTTGGCGGTGAAGTCGGTGGAGCCGCGCGGAATGGTGCGGCTCGTGGTAGCGATGCCGGAGGTGCCTCCCGCGACGAGGAGCGCGCCCGCGGTTCCTGCGCCGGCCCCCGAGTCCGTGAATGCCGCGTTGCCCGCGCCTGCGGCCGGGCCGGAGGCCATGACGCGGGTGGTCGCTCCGGCAGGGCCGCGTGAAGCGGCGAGGCTCGTGGTAGCGATGCCGGAGGTGCCTCCCGCGACGAGGAGCGCGCCCGCGGT
>CAYHEI010000079.1:0-9665 GCA_964355385.1 uncultured bacterium
CGCCGGCTGGCGATGACCGCGAGATTGTAGAGAACCTAGCGTTCCCCGAGGTTTGCCGTCCCGAGATCCGGAATGCGCCCCCGCCCGAGATCGCGCCTCGCCTCTTCACGGCCCCCATAGTAAGTGCCACGTTTCAGGAAGTCAATAACGGATTGCTGACGCTCCCAAGCCCGCCCATACGCCTGCATCGCCTCCGGAAAGCGCCTTCGGTAGGCCATCGTAACGGCGCTCAGCAATTCGGGATCGGGGTCCATCGGCTCCAGACGACCGGCCATCTCGAACATGCGCAGGGCGTCCATCCACTCTTCCGTGCGCAGTTGGGCGACTCCGAGGTCGAGGAGGGCCGGTGCGAATTCCGGGAAGACCGTCCGCTCGGCCTCGAAGGCGGCCACCGCCTCGTCCACGCGCCCTGCCGCGAGGAGCAATTGTCCATCCAGGTCCAGGGCGAGCCAGTTGTCCGGCCGAATTGCAATCGCTCGTTCGAGCGCCGCAGTGTTGTTCTCCCGAATTCCGTACGAGAACCGGTCCGCGGCGCGCAAGTCATCCACAAGTCGGGCGGCACCCCATCCGCACGCGGTCGCCGCCGCGACCACCGCTGCCAAGACTTGGACACGCCGCACGATCGTGGCGCCAGGAATGGTCAATCGACTCACGGCCCGGCGCCCGGGCACGTGAGAGGCGAGCAGGGCGGCCCCCGCGAACAGCATTAGCCGTGAGGTCGGATACCGCAAGTTCACGCAGCCGATGTTGTGCGCCAGAAGGCCCGTGAACGCCGCCAAGATCCCCGCGACGAGCCACCGGTCCCCGCGCGGATCGCCGGAGACGACCCGGGCCCATCCGCTGCGGACGCAGGCAAGCACGAACCACAGGAACGCCCCGATACCGATTAGTCCGGTTTCTGCGGCGATCTCGAGCCACTCGTTCTCCGCGTGGACGAAGACCTTGTTCCGGTCCGGGTTGACGCAGTAGAGTACCGCTGACTTGTAGCGTTGGTAGTGAACGCCAAACCCTCCCGCGCCGAACCCGAGAAGCGGTCGATCGCGGATCATCCGCAAAGCGCCCTCCCACGTGCGAAGGCGCAAAGCCAGGCTGGGACTGTTCCAGTGCGGCCGTACCGACGTTGAGGTCGCGCGCGGGCCGGCCGCGAACGTGTGGACGATACGGTCCAGGAGCGGACGGGGCTCGAACGCGACGGCGAGAAGAAGCGGCGCGACGCACCATCCCGCGACGAGTGCCCAGCGCCGCCATGCCGACGGGCCGTGACTCCGTCGCGACGCGCCCGCCAGCGCCGCCGCGAAGACCGTCAGAGAGACGGCGAATCCGAACCATCCGGCCCGGGAAAACGTGTGCAGGAGCGAATACCCCGTGAGTCCCCACCACGCCAGCAGCACCGCGCGACGGACCACGGATCCGGGCCACGATTCGACCAGGAGCGCCAGCCCCAACGGCATGACGAAGACCAGAAAAGCGGCGAGGAAGTTCGGATTACCGAGCGGACCGTAATAGCGCACGCCATGATAGGGAAGCTTCGGGTCGGTCGAGAGATCGAAGTGCCACTGTTGTGCGACTGCGTACAGGCACGCGGCAGCCGCGGTGACGACCAGAGCCACGACCAATGCACGGCGCCGGCCCCGTGCCGTGAACGCTCCTCCTGCCAGGATGCCGAATGCAACGAAGCCCGCGGTGCCGGAAGCCCGCCGCCAGGCTGCCGCCGTCCCCGGCCCCTGCCCCCACTCGATCCACGCAGCCGACGCCAGCTCGATCACCAGGTAGGCCGACGCCGCAGTCCACGCCGGATGCAGGCGCGGCAGAGTGATCCAGGCACCGGACCATGCTGCGACCAGTTGCATCGACCCTGCCAGGGCGAGCGCCATGATCATTCCCATCCCAAAGAGGAATTCCTTAGGCGCCATCGTGTCGACGAAACGATAGGTGAACAGCAAGGGAACCCCGCAAGCGATGGCGATGAGAACGTACGACATGGCCGGTCCACCCGGCTCCGGCTGCTCGGCATACCCGGACTCTGCGAGCATCTTCACGTCGTCTCGCACGCGCGCCTCACACGATGTCAACCCAACCCGACGAGTGCGAGCGTGGAACTATTTTCCGTCCGGCGACTGCGCGTGGAGGATCGGGCGGAAGAGGTCGAGGACGTCGGGCTCCAGCTCGAGGGTCTTGAGCCCGTCCGCGTAGTGATGGAAGAGCCGGGCCCAGGAGTTCATGAGCGTGCCGCGCATGCGGGGGTCCCCGATCACGAACACCGAGAGCGCCGACATGCCGGAGTTCAGCTGGTGGAGCATCTCCCGCAGCCCCGTGCGGTAGTCCCAGTTCTTCTCGTGGCAGACCGTCACGAGCTGCTTGCCGACCATCGCGAAATCGAGCGTCCAGTTCCCCTCGACCTTGTGGATGCCGCCGCTCACGAGGTTCTGCCCGCTCCCCACCCCCGCGAACGCGGCCTTCATCGCCCGGTCCACGACCTCGTCCCGCCAGGCGCCCTGCATCGTCACCTGCAGCGCGAGCACGAGCTGCTGGTACAGGCTCTGGATCATCCGGAAGCGCGCCTCCAGCAGGCGTTTCTGCTCCGTCAGCCGCGCGCGCATGCGCACGAACGCCGCGCGCGCCGCGTCGGCCTCCTCGGGGCGCTGGCGCTCGAGCGCGCGGGAGAGCACGGCGACCTCGTCCTGGAACGCGAGCTTCCAGCCCTTGAAGCTCTCGAACCACTGGAGCGCCTTGCCCAGCTCGTTCGTGAGCGGGGCGGGCCAGCCCGGCGCAGGCGCGGCGGGCGCGGGGGCCGCCGCGGAAGCGGCGGGCTCCTCAATCGCCGCGATCGTCGCGCGCGGGCTCGGGACCGGCGGCGCGGACGGGGCCGGCGGCAGCGCCGACAGCTCCTCCCCGTCCCGTTCGGCGCCCTCCTCGCCGGTGACGGAACCGGTCGAGGACAGCGCCACCACGGTCGAGCGCTTCGCCGCGTTCAACACCTGCTGGAGCTGCGAAATGGAGCGGCGGATCCGGAGGCGCAGCGCCCCGAACGTCGTGTCCACGTCGAACACCACGATCAGGATCGCGTCGCTCTCGATCGCCGTCATGAGCATGTTCTTCTGCTTTTCGTGCTGGAACAGAAGCGAGAACTCGGGCTCGCCCAGCATCACGGCGAGCTGGCGGGTGGTCGCCAGGTCCGCCGCCGCGAGCGCCGCGATGCCGTCGAGCGCGTACCCCGCCGTGTCCCCGCCCTGGGCCACCACCTTCCCCGCCGCGTCGATGAGCAGCGAGAAGATCGCCTTGGTCGTGCCCACGAGTTCGGAGAGCACCCGCTGGAGCGACTCGACCTGCTTCTCCTCCAGCAGGATGTTGACGTTGCCGTCGGCGGTCCGGACGTCGATGGTGGCGCCGGCTTCCGGCATCAGACCCCGTTCCCGAGCCGCGCGGGCGAGATCGCGCGGGCCACGTCCGCGAGCGCCGCCGCCGCCGCCCGCGCCTGCGACGGAGCGGCCCCGCCGGCGGCCCGGGTCACGGCGCGCAGGAGCCGGATCACCTCGGGCACGGATTTCTCACAGAACAGCCGCACCCGCCCCATCGCATTCGAGTCCTTGAACAGGACGACCAGGACCGTCTCCTCGTCCACCTTCTCGAAGTAGAGGTTCTGCTTGCGTCCCTCGTGGTACATCACCTTGAACGCGGTCACCCCGAGGTGGCGCGAGAGCTCCTCCGTCGCGGCGAAGTTCGAGGACAGGAGCGCGGCGAATTGGAGTCCGTCGATCTTGTCCGGCACGCGGAAGGACGAGAGCACCACGCCGCTCATGTCGAGCAGGACGACGGCCTCCGCCCCGGCGCGGGCGCTGAGCGTGCGCAGCTCCGCCTCGAGGGATTCCGCGTCGCCGGCGCGCAACTCCAGGTGCCGCACGTACCGTCAGCCTTCCCCGTTCGTGATGCGGTCCGCAATCGCCGCGAGCGTCTCGAAGACGCCCAGGCCGTCGCGCGCGACCGCGTCGAACGTCGTGGCCCCCGTGTCGTTCAAATCCGCGTCGAGGTCCGCGCGGGGGATCGGATTCGGGAGGTCCCGCTTGTTGTACTGCATCACGATGGGCACGGAGCCGTACGCGATGCCCACGTCCGCGAGGTCCTTCTTGAGCATGGCCAGGCTGTCCCGGTTGTCCTGCCTCCGCTCCGGGTGCGAGTCCGCCACGAAGACCAGGCCGTCCACGCCCTTGAGGACGAGCTTGCGGCTCGCCTCGTAGTACGACTGCCCGGGCACCGTGTAGAGATGGAAGCGGACCTTGTATCCGTCGTCGAGCGGGATCACCAGCGGCAGGAAGTCGTAGTAGAGCGTGCGCTCGACGGCGGTGTCGAGCACCAGGAACTTCCCGGCCTGTTTCCCGGGCAGCGTGTTGTGCACGAACCTCAGGTTCGTGGTCTTCCCGCACATCCCCGGCCCGTGGTAGGCGATCTTGTACGTGATCTCCTTCGCGGGCACGTTGTGGATCGACATCGTCAGGCGCGGATCCGAAAACCGGTGACGATGAACCAGAACGCGAGCGCCCCCGTCACGGCCAGGATGCTCGACGCCAGCATCGCGAGCAGGGCGATGAACCGGAACTGCAGCACCTCGAGCTGGGCCGCGGGCCCTTCCAGGAACGGGAGGAGGAAGAAGTTGGCGTAGGCGTGCAACCCCACGGCCGCGAACATCAGCAGGGCGCCCCCGTACGGCAGCATCCAGACGCCGCGCCGTCCGAGCACGCCGAGGACCCGGCGCATCACGTGGCCCAGCCCCATGAGCGCGGAGGCGAAGACCACCCCGCCGGCCTCGTAGAGCAGGGGCTCCTTGGGCAGGTCCGAGAACGCCTCAAACACGGGAGCGCTTCCCGTATTTGAGGTACTGGAGCTGCCGGCCTTCCCGGACGAGCGACTCCAGCGCCAGCCAGAACTTCCGGACGCCCCACCAGCACAGCACGCCGCACCCGAGGAAGGAGCCGTAGGCGATCCAGCGCTCGAGGCTCAGGACGCCCTGGGAACCCGTCGGCCCGCCACCGTGCACGATCGTGTAGACCGAGTACACGAGGGCGCCCACGGGCCCGGCGAACATGAGCGGCCAGTGGGTCCGGACCCCGAACACGCGCGAGAAGCGCTGCGCGATCAGCCCGACCATGATGAAGGCCAGCAAGTACAGCACCCCGCTGAAGATGGTCAGGTAGTTCGTCATGACGACGTAGATCAGGTAGTCCGCGTCGGACAGCTTGTCGCCCATCAGAACCCCACGTCGATCATGGTGTCCACGACGTCATGCAGGTCCTTCGCGATCCGGCGCGCGTGCACGGGACCGCGCAGGCCGGAGAAATCCCGCTCGAGGTCCTCGACCAGCTCGAGAAACTTCCCCTTCGTGGCACGGCTTTCCTCGGCGATCTCCCGCCGGACGAGCGCACGTTCGTAGAGGACGAAGCCCATTTCCTTGAGCTCGCGGGCCAGGATCTCCCGGAGTTTGCCCGCGAACTGGATCTTGTCCAGGCCCAGGTTGATCGCGGCGAACGTGTCCGCGTTCTCGAGGACGAACGCGCGCACGGTCTCCGACCGCACCGCGGGGGGCTTGCCCCCGCCGCCTTCCGCCTCGCCGCCCTGGGCGTCGAACCAGCCCAGCGGGGCGCCCGCGTAGAGCAAGCCGGTGGCCTCGGGGACGTTGTCCCCCGCCACGACGGCGCCGACGAACTCCCCCGCCCGCAGGTGGTCCAGCATCAGGTCCAGCGCGGACAGGTGCGGATCCTCGGGAAGCTGCGTGCCGTGCAGGAGCGCCAGCACGGGGCCGATCAGCTCGGGCTCGAGCTTGAACACGTCCACGTACGCCCGGGAGGTCTTGGTGAGGGTCATCGCGTCGAAGAGGGACTGGAAGCCGGTCCGGCGCGTCTTCGCGTAGGTGTAGGAGGTGACGATCGTGCCCTCGCGGAAGACGATGAGGGTCTCGGTTCCCTCCTCGAACACCATCAGGACCGTCCCGCCGAACCCCTCCGAGGCCAGGCTGCGGAACAGCGCCTCCAGATTCACGTAGTGCGTGTCGAGGTTCTTCTGAATGGGCTTGCCCTTCGGAAACGCGGTCGGCGGAAGGCGGAGGACGTCCACGGCGGCGGCCATTACTAGATGATTGTAACAGCCGGGGCGCGGGGGATGACTCCGGCGGCCACGGCCCGCAGGTTCATCTCCTCCAGCGCCCGCACGCCGTCCGCCGGAAGTTCCCGGGTGTCCTGGTTGACGTACATGCGGACGAACCGGTCGTTGACCTCCGGGCTGATGCCCCGCCCGAACCCGCGGGCGTATTCCAGCGCGGCGGGCGCGTGGGCGAAGGCATGTTCGATCGAGGCCCGCAGCGCCCGGCCGATCGCCGCGGCCGTTTCCCGCCCGAGGTCCGCGCGCACCGCGTCCAGCCCGAGCGGGAGCGGCAGGCCCCCCGTCCGGTCCGCCCACCACTCGCCGAAATCGAGCAGCTTCACGAGCCCGAGCGACGCGTAGGTGAGCTGGCCCTCGTGGATGATCACCCCGGCGTCCGCCTCCCCCTCCAGCACCGCCGCGGGCACCCGGTCGAAGTCGCGCTGGATGAACCGCGCGCCGGGCAGGATCAGGCGCGCGAGCAGCGCGGCCGTCGTGAGCTCGCCCGGCAGCGCGACCGTCCGGCCCGCGAGCGATTCGGGATCGAGCGGCTTGGCCGCCACGAGCAAGGGGCCGTACCCGCGGCCCACGGAGGCGCCGGAAGAGAGGATCCAGTACCGGTCCGCGCAGAAGGCGTAGGCGTGCGCCGAGAGCGCGGTCACCTCGAGCTCCCCCCGGAGGGCGCGGGCGTTCAGCCGCTCGATGGGCTCGACGACCTCCTGGAACCGGTGGCCCTCCAGGGGCACCGCGCCCGTGAGCAGCCCGTAGAACATGAACGCGTCGTCGGGGTCCGGGCTGTGCCCCACGCGCAGGAGGCGGGGCCCCGGGACCGGCGAGGGAGGATTCGCGCGCATGGTCAATTATAGAAGAGCGGGACGTCTCCACCATCGTCTCGCGCGGATGCTAGAATATCGCAGCTTGATGCGACACCTGCTGCGCCGTCACGCGTGGCGTCCCGTCACCTTCCTGGTGCTTCCCCAGGACAGCCCGCGCACCTACCGCGTCCGTCTGCCGCTCGCCGTCGCGGCGCTCGCGGGCGCGGGCTGGCTCGCGGCGCTCGGGGTCGCCGGCGCGCTCGCGGTGCGCCGCGCCGACTACGAGGCGATGCGGCTGGAGGCCGCGCGCCTGCGCGCGCAGCACCGCGAGTTCGCCCGGGAGATGGCCGAAGCCGAGGGGATCGCCCGGCGCCTGGCCCCGCTCGAGCGGGAGCTGGAGCGTCAGCTCGTGCGGACCCGGCGCGCCGCGGAGCGCGGCGGCGGGGAGGGCGGGCCGCGGGGGGGCGCCGAGGCGTCGCTGCGGCCCGACGAGATCCCGCTTCGCGTCGGGCGCCTGAAGAAGATCGGCGCCGAGCTGCTGCGCGACTACCAAGGGCTCTCGCTCGTCGCCGCCGCCACGCCTGGGATCTGGCCGCTTCGCGGCTGGATCACCTCGGAGTTCGGCGAGCGCATCTCGCCGTCGACCGGCGAGGTCGGGACCCTGCACCCGGGCGTGGACATCGCGAATGCCGCGGGCTCCCCGATCGTCGCGACCGCCGACGGCGTCGTCGTCTTCGCGGGCTGGACGAGCGGCGGCTACGGCAAGATGGTGGAGATCGCACACGGCTACGGCTACGCGACCGTGTACGGGCACTGCTCCCGCCTCAAGGCGGAGGCCGGCCGGCGCGTGCACCGGGGCGACGTGATCGGGTACGTCGGCGCGACCGGCAACGCCACCGGGCCGCACGTCCACTATGAGGTCCGCCTCTACGGCTCGGCCATCAACCCCGTCCCGTTTCTGAAATAGCATGGGCCGGGTGGTGGCGGTGACCAATCAAAAAGGCGGGGTCGGAAAGACCACGACCGCCTTGAACCTGGCCGCGTGCGTGGCGGCCCTCGGGCGGCCGTGCCTGCTCGTGGATTGCGACGCCCAAGGGAACGCGACCAGCGGGCTGGGGCTGGACCGCGCGGCGCCCGCGGGCGCCCGGTACCCCGTGCTGCGCGGCGCGTTTCCGCACGTGGCTATCGTGCAGCCCACCCCGCAGCCCGCCCTCAAGGTCGCCCCCGCGGGCCCCAACCTCAACGGCATCGAGATGGAGCTGCTCGGCGCGGACGACCGCGCGCTGCGGCTCCGGACGGCGCTCGAGCCGCTGCGCCACGGCTTCGACTTCATCTTCCTGGACTGCCCGCCCTCGCTGGGCATCCTCACCGCGAACGCGCTGACGGCGGCGGACGCCGCGCTCGTGCCCGTCCAGTGCGAGTACTTCGCCCTCGAGGGGCTGGGCCAGCTCCTCGAGACGGTGGAGCTGGTGCGCGCCGACCTCAACCCCGGCCTGGAATTGGAGGGCGCGGTCCTGACGATGTACGACGGCCGCACGCGGCTGGCCCAATCCGTCATCAAGGAGGTCCGTTCCCATTTCCGCGAGCGCGTCTTCCGGACCGTCATCCCGCGCAACGTGCGGCTGAGCGAGGCGCCGTCGTTCGGCAAGCCCGTCATCCTGTACGACCCCCACTCCCCCGGCGCGCTGGCCTACACCGCCCTTGCGCGGGAGTTCGTCCGCAAGCATCCCGCGGGCGGGAACCTCGCGGGTGCCCGCGCCCCGGCGGCGGTGGCGTGAGTCCCGCCCGTCAACCCCTCGGCCGGGGCCTGAGCGCCCTGCTCTCGACGGGCAAGAGCACGGGCGCCATGCTGCGCGAGCTGCCGGTCGCCGAGGTCGTGCCGAACCGCCTGCAGCCGCGCAAGAAGTTCTCGCCGCAGGGGCTCGCGGAACTCGCGGCGTCCATCAAGGAGAAGGGCGTCGCGACGCCGGTCATCGTGCGCCGGCACGCGAACGGCTGGGAACTGATCGCGGGCGAGCGGCGCTGGCGGGCCGCACGGCAGGCCGGGCTCAAGACGATTCCCGCGCTGGTCCGGGACGCGTCGGATCGCGAGGCGCTCGAGCTCGCCCTCGTCGAGAACATCCAGCGCGAGGACCTCGGACCGCTCGAGGAAGCGACGAGCTACCAGCTGCTCTTGCGCGACATGACGCAGGAGGAGCTCGCGCGCCAGCTCGGGAAGGACCGCGCGACCATCGCCAACGCCGTGCGGCTGCTCAAGCTGCCCCCCGAAGTGCAGCAGGGGGTCACGGACGGCCAGCTCACGGCGGGCCATGCGCGCGCCATCCTCCAGCTCGACACCCCCGCCGCGCAGGTGCACCTCTTCCGGCGGATCGTCCGCAACGGGCTCTCCGTGCGGCAGGCCGAGCAGGCCGCCTCGCGCGGCACGCGCGTGGGCGGCGGCGGCGGAGCGCGGCGCCACGGCGGCCTGCGCCCGACGGAAGAGGAGCTCTCGCGGGCGCTCGGCACGAAGGTCCGCATCCGCAAGTCGGGCAAGCGCGGCGCGATCGTGATCGAGTTCTACTCGGACGAGGAGCTGGACCGCCTGGCGCGATCGGGATTCACCGCGCTCTGGCTGATCGGCGTCTGGGAACGGAGCGGGGCCTCCCGGGAGATCAAGCGGCGGATGGGAAACGCCGAGGCGGAAGCCTCATTAGGCGAACCCCGTGAGCCAGGGATTCAGAA
>CAYHEI010000080.1:0-9576 GCA_964355385.1 uncultured bacterium
CGGCCCGCGGCGCTTGCGGAAGTACTCAGCCAGAACCGTCGCCGTCCGCTGCACGCGCCGCGCCTCGCGGTAGCACGGTACGACAATCGACAGGGCGAGAGGACGGGCCATGCTACTTCGCGAGCTTGATCACCGCGACATCGCGCGGCGCGAGCGTCCACTTGCCCTTCACGGAGGCGCCCGTGAGCAGGTTCGTCCCCTTGAGCCCCCGGACGATCTCCAGCTCCTCGCCGTGGTTCATCAGGATGAGGATCTCCCGGCCATCCCGCCCTGTGCGCACGGCGAACTCGACCCCCGCAGCCTGCTCAAAACGCTGCGCGAGGCCGGCCCGGTGCATGGCATCCTCGAGCACGCGGTCCAGGTAGGCGTCGTCGAACCAGCCGGCCAGCACCGTGATACTCCCACGTCCCGCCTTGCGGACGGTGACCGCCGGCTTGCCCGCGAGCCAGCCGTTGCCCGCGCCGAACGTCGCGAGGACCTGCACGTCCTTGGTCCCCACACGCAGCCGCTCGCCCCACACCCGCGCGCTTCCCTTGCCGAGCTTGCCCGAGACGGGCACGGGGTCGAGCAAGGGGTAGGCCTCCTCCACCTGCACGCCGGCCAGCTCCGCGAGCGGGCCGGGCGGCAATTCCGGCCGCAGCGCGTTCTCCCCGTCCTTGGCGCCGGTGCGCGTCGTGAGCACCAGATGGCCGCCCGCCGTGACGAAGTCTTTCAGGTAGCGGGCGGTGTCGTCGTGCAGCACCCAGAGGGCCGGAACGACCACGAGCTGGTAGTCCGCCAGCGGCTCGCGCGCGGACACGACGTCCACCGCGTGATGACGCTTGTAGAACGGCGCGTAGTGGGTGCGCAGGTGCCGGACCCAGTCGTAGTCCTTGTGGTGACGCTGGAAGCCCACCGCCCACCGGGCGTCGTAGGAATTCAGGAAGGCGACGCGCGCCTTGGGGACGGTCCCCTCGAGCGCGGGCGCGCACTTCTCGAACTCGGCGCCCAGCGCCGCCAGCTCGTCGAAGCAGGGGCGCGGCCGGCCGTCCTGGCCGATCAGGGAGCCGTGCAGCTGCTCCTGACCGCCCAACGCGTTGCGCCACTGCCAATAGAGGACCGCGTCGGCGCCGTGCGCCACCGCCTGCCAGTTGCGCAGCCGGATGCGGCCGGGCTCCTGCATGGTGTTGGTGTCCGCCCAGTTCACCCCGCTCGGCTGCGTCTCGATGAGCCAGAAATTCTTCCGCTTGAATCCTCGCGTCAGGTCGTGCGGGAGCGCCTCGTCCACCGGGTTCGGAGTCCCCGTCGGGCAATAGCTGTCCCACGAGGCCAGGTCCAGGTCGTGGGCCACCTCGTAGTGGTCGAAAAGCCCGAACCAGCCCATGAAGTTCGTCGTGATCCACTGCCGCCGGGCGGCGTGCTTGCGGATCTCCCGCATCTGGACTTTCTGGTAGACGCGGTAAGTGTATGAGTGGAAGCGCTGCCACTCGAGCCGCAGACCGGGATTGTGCCCGCCGTGCGGAATCTGGATCTGCGCCCAGTCCTGGTAGTCCTCGCTCCAGTAGGCGCCGGACCAGCGGGCGTTCAGGCGCTCCAGCGTGCGGTACTTCACCTTGAGCCAGACCTGGAACTGCCGCCGCGTGTCGGGATCGTGGCTGTTGTGGTTGTACTCGTTGTCGATCTGCCAGCCGATCACGCGCAGGTTCTTCCCGTACCGCCGGGCCATCTGGCCGGCGATCCGCGCGCAGAAGCGGAGGTACGTCCGGCTCAGCGGCCGGAAGTGGCACCGGCCCCCGTGCGATGCGAGGCGGCCGTCCTCGCCCATGGACAGCGTGTCCGGGTAGCGCGCGGTCAGCCACGCCGGGGGCGCGGCGGTGGGGGTGCCCAGGACCACGTCGATCCCGGCCCGGTCCAGCAGCTCGATCGCGCGGTCGAGCCACCCGAACTCGAACGTCCCCTCCCGGGGCTCCATGGTGGACCAGGCGAACTCCCCGAGGCGCACGACGTTCATCCGCGCCTTCTTCATCAGCTCGAGGTCCTTGGGCCACCGGCTCTCGGGCCAATGTTCCGGATACCACGCTGCTCCGAATTTCATCCGAGCCGGAGGGGCGTGAGGGCGCGACTCAGCGGTGAGAGCCGGGCCGGCGACGGAATGCACCGCGGCGAGAGACCCACTCGTCCCACAGAATGAATGCCCACCCGAGCGCGAGGACGAGCCCGGCGACGACGTAGAACGAATTCGTCCAAGGGTTGATCACGATGACCTGGTTCATTCGCCTCCCCCTCCATTGCGCTCAACGCGCACGGCCATGTTCATGAGCGCTGCGATCAGAACGATGCTTGCGACGAGCATCCTGGGATCGGCAACCGGGGGCACCAGGATCAGCACGGCGAAGACTGTCACCGCTGCGCCGGTGAAGAAGCTCGCGACCTGAGTTCGTTGTCGCGTATTCAATCCCATGAGATCACGATATCACAGGCCCGTCCGGCGCGCGGATTCGCGGTATTGGCAGAGGCGACAGCCCGGCGCGGGTGGAGGCGGCTCGGGCAGCTCGAGCACACCCAGCACTTCGTCCAGGAAGCGGAGGAACTTCTCGCCATCGCGACGCACCCCGATCCACACCAGCGCGCCGTGCAGGGCCGCGCTGCCCTTCCCGTCCTGGTCGAACGCCGTGGGCTCGTACACCAGGAGCCCGAGCGCCTTGACCGGCGCGAGCTGGAGCTGGCCCGGCGCGGGCCGCTCGAGCGCGAGCGCGTAGGCCTCGAGCTGGCGGGCGTACTTCGTGGCGTTGTCGGGCCCGATGGTGGAGGTCTTGAAGTCGATCACGGCGTACCCGCCGCCGTCCAGCGCGAGCGTCGTGTCGAAGATGCCCCGGATGTAGAACGAGACCGACCGGCCGGGCAGCTCGATGGGAACGGATTGCACCCACTCGTCGCTCTTGTACACCACGCCCGGGGGCATGTCGGGCGCCATCGTCTCGGTGCGCTTGTCCGTGAAGCGCTCTTTCATCTGCTTGTCGATCACGTTGAAGATCTTCGGGAAGGGAGAGGGCGGGCGGTCGAAGCCGCGCGCGACCTTGAGGTAGAAGCAGCGCTTGCACTCCTCCCACAGGAAGCCGAAGTCCGAGGGACTGAGCTTGAACGTCTTCATCCGCGCATCATTCTACCGGGCTTTCTCGATCTCGGCCTGGACGGACTTCACGTCTTCCGCCCAGGGGCGGATCGCAGCCCCGCGCGCGAGGGCGCCTCGAGCCTCCTCGGGCCGGCCCGCCCGGGCGAACGCCAGCGCGAGCGAGAACCAGACGTCCGCGGACCGCGGCTCGATCGCGGCGGCTCGACGCAGTTCCGCCGCCCCGGCCGCCGGCTCCCCTTCCGCCGCGAGCCGCTCGCCGTACGCCCCGCGCAGGTATCCGCTGTCCGCCACCGCGGTCGCGGCGCGGAACCGCCGCGCCCGCTCCGTCCGCGCGACCCCGGGCTCGAGGATTCCGGCCAGCAGCATCTCCTGCACGCCGGGGACGTCGAACCGGATCGCAGGCCGGCCGGGCGGGCCGAGATCGTAAAGCGCGCAATCTCCCACGTCGTCGCGCAGACGCGCGCGCGCATTCCAGAACCTCGTCCACGCGCGGACGGCCTCCGGGGTCCACGACTCGTTCCGGGACGCGCCAAGGGCTTTGCCCCGGATGTACAGCACCAGCCGGACGTTCCACTGTCGGAACTGCCGGGCGTACGCGGCCTCCTGGGGCACCCGTTGCGCGAGGTTCCGGATCCACCGCCGCGTGCCCGGCTGATCGCAGTCGAAGATCGCGTCCCGGTCGAGCAGATACGCCTGCACGTCGGACACGACGGCGATCCGCCGGCCCGGGGGCGTGGAAACGTTCGCCTCCTCGACCGCCAGCGCGTACCAGGGCGCGGGCACCCGGGTTCTGATCAGGTGATGCCGGGCGTCCTCCAGCCCGACGGCGGTCCCGAACGAGGTGAACATGCGATGCATGTCCAGCGCGTGGTAGGCGGCGCAGGCCGCGATGGACCCCCACGCGAGCCCGCGCAAGAGCCGCGCCGCGAGCGCCGGGCCCTCCCGCTCCATGCGTGCCCAGGCGGTCGCCGCCAGCACGCAGAGCGGAAACGCCGCGGGCTGCCAGTAGCGGCCGTCCGCCGCGGCGACCAGCATGAAGACCGTGAACGCGAGCACGTAGTCGCGGAGGAAGCGGTTGAACCCGGCCCAGCGCCAGCCCAGCACGGCGAGCATGGCCAGCAAGAACGGATTGAAAACGGCGAAGGCGGTTCGCCGCGCGAAGTCCCAGGGCCCCAGCAGCAGCGACCGGACGGCCGCCAGCGGCGCGGCCGCGGAGAGATGATGCGGGATCACCGCGGCCATGACCCGCTGGTCGATTCCCCCCGCCCATTCCAGCTTCCCGAACGTCCGCCACAGAAGCGGCGCGAAGGGGTCCCCCGTGTACACCGCGTTCTTCAGCAGCCACGGCAGGACCGGCAAGGCCGCCGCCATCGCGACGCGGGCGAGAGGGCGGAATCCGCGCCGCGCCCCGAGCAGCGCCGCCCCCAGCCCCACCGCCGCCGCGATCCCGGTGTACTTGCACCCCATCGCCGCCCCGGCGAACAGCCCCGCCTCGACCAACCGCCCCACCCAGGCCGCCTCCAGCGCGAGCAGATCCAGGAAGGTGAGCCCGAGGTCGATGTACTTCTCGCAGGCCAGCGTCCCCACGAGCGGCAGCGTGAGCGCGAGTGCCGCGGCGCGCATCCCCGACAGCCGCCCGGCGCGGGACGCGAGCCGCCAGGTCGCGAGGCCGCACGCCGGCCAGAACGAGGCGTTGAGCAGTTTCGCCACGGGTTCGCCGCCAAGCAGCCAGCCGAGGCCGTAGAGCATCTCGATGCCTTGGGGATAATGCGAGGGAAAGATCCAGGGGACGAAGAAGATCTTGTGCCGCATGGCGTAGAGCTTCGGCAACCTCAAGTGATAGTAGGCGGGATCCCAGCCGCCTTCGGGCGCGAGCCCCATCAGCAGCACCACCGCTCCCATCAGCGCGAGGATCCGCCACAACGCGCGCTCCTCGCCGCCCGCCGGGCGCAGCGCGGGCGCGAGCGCCGCCCACCCCGCGGCGCACCGGCGGCGGTCGGCCGCCGCGAGCGCGGCCCCGCCCGCGCACCGCCCCCACGCGAAGGCGGGAACGAAGAGGCCGCACAGCCCGGCGCCCAGTCCGGCGAGTCCGCCCAGCGCGAGCCCCGCCCCCAGGGACGCGAGCCAGCTCCCGCGCGCCCGGCCGAGCCGCAGCGCGCCCGCGCCCGCGCCCCACGCCGCCGCCAGGATGAGCGCCGCCTCGGCCCCGTGCAGCGCGTGCGCGGCCCACGTCCGCCCCACGAGGCCCGGATCGAGCGGGGCCGAGAAGTAGATGAGACGCTTGATCCAGGTCTCCCGCAGCACGTCGACGGAGATCAGCCCGCGGAAGACGGTCAGGCAGGAGAAGGCGGCGAACACGACGAGGGTCCAGGCCGCGAGGGCCACGGGGTCAAACCCTTTCGACGAGAATCAGGAGCGCGCCATGGGCGGGGACGGCGGGCGGGAGGTATCGGCGATTCACCGTGACCGGGCGGGAGGCCTTGCCCTCCGCGAGGATCGACACGCGCGCGCGCGCCAGCCCGAGCCGGTCGAGCTCCAGCGGAACGACGCGGGCCACGTGCTCGTGGTTGAAGAGCCCCAGCCGGAAGCGTCCCCGCCCGAGCGCTTGGGCGAGGAGGCGGGGCTGCTCGCGCTCGAAGAGGTCGAGCGGGAGCGCGGGAGCGGGGCGCGACACGGCCAGCATTTCACGAAGGAGCGCGAGGCGGTCCTCGGTGAGGTCCGCCAGCGGATCGCCCGAAAACAGCGCGCCGCCCGAGAGCGCCGCGCTCAGGCAGACCGCGCGGGGGGTGCCGGGCGAAGCACCCGCCACGTCCCGCGCGAGCATGACGTCCGGATCGGCGTTCCAGAGCACGCGGTGCGCCCAGAAGCGGTGGTGGGTCTCGGCGGAGACCGTTCCGAAGTGCTTGATCGAGTCCCCCCCGGTGAAGACGTCATGGCTGGTCCGGATGCCGTTCACGAGTCCCACGGACTGCGGATACGGCGCGGTGCAGCCGAGGAGGTACGCGTCGGCGCCCGCACCCTCCCGAATCGCCCGCAAGCCGGCGCGGTACGCCTCCGCCCGCGTCCCGGGGGCCGCCCGGATTCCGCGCAGGCAGCCCATGAACAGGAAGTCCAGCTTGAAATAGGTGAAGCCCATCTTCCGGAGCGCCGCGAAGGTTTCGATCAGCCGGCGGCGCGCCTCGGGATGGGTTCCATCGAGGCCGTGCCAGGACACCTTTGGCTGCGCCCACTCCACGTCCCAGGCCAGCGGCTTTCCGGCGTCGTCCTTGACCATCCAGTCCGGATGTTCCGCGGCGAGCCGCGAGGTGGATTCCACCGCGAAGGGCGCGACCCAGATTCCCGGCGTCAGCCCGAGCGCCTTGATCCGCGCGGCCACCGGCTCGATCCCGCCCGGAAAGCGGGCGCCGGGCTCGAGCCAATCGCCCATGGCCCGGGACCAGCCGGCGTCGATCTGCACCACGGGCAGCGGCAGCTCGGCGCGGAGCGCGGCGCAGGTTTCCGCGTTCCGTGTCACGTCCTCCGCGGTCGCCTCCGCGAAGTACGCATACCAGGAGCACCAGCCGCGCGGCACGGGCTTAAGTTCCACCTTCGCCGCGCGCGCGCACAGCGCCGCGTAGGCGGCCAGCCCCGCGAACGGGTCGGCGTGCAGGCCCGCGTACAAGCGCTCCGCCGCGAGCGCCTCTCCCGGTGGGATCGACGTGCCCTCGGTGTCGCAGCAGGGCGCCAGCTCGATCTCCCGTCCCTCCTTGCGAACGTCGATCCACGCGACCTGGCGCTCACCGGCCACGAAGCCGAGGATCAGGCCCGGGCCGTGCGCCCCCAGGCGCAGCGCGGTCATCCCGAAACTGCGCGACGTGACGCTCGGCCGGTCGAACGAGACCAACCCGCTGTTCCGGCCGTCCGCGTCCTCCCGGTGCGCCGCGCCGAACGTGTACCCGAGCTTGAGCATCCGCCAGGCCTCCGGCGCGCCCCAGGCCGCCGGGGCGGGGCCCATCACCGCCCGCGCGACGCGGATCGCGCGCACGGCGAGGGGCTCCGTCCCCCGGTTGCGCACGCGCGCGGCGACGATCACCGCGGGCGGCTCCGTGACGCGCTCGAACGTCACCTCGATCACGATCCGGCCGTTGGCCAGCGGGCTGGCCCAGAAGCCCGCGTCGGCGGCCAGGCCGCCCTGCAGCGTCGTGAGCACGTCGCCGTCGGCCAGCTCGACTTCCACCCAGGCCTTCGCGAGGATGGGGACGCCATGGGGCGCGAGCAAGCTGAAGGTTCCCTGCCTGGCGTGCACCGCGATCTCGCACCGCGCCGGTCCGCGGGGGACGGCTTGCCGGAGAGCCGGCTTCCGGCCCTTCTTTCGCGCGAGCTGCTTCGACGTGAGCCGCTTCCCCCTCGCCCGCCCGGCGGGAGAGGGGCGCCGGCGCCGCTTGGGTGAGGGCCTCCTCACTTCTTGACGGCCAGCGTGAGGCCGTCCCGGATCGTCAGGATCGCGGACTCGACCCGGGCATCGGCGCGGACGTGCTCGTTGAACCGCGCGATCGTCCGCGCATGTTCGTCGTCGGGGGCCACGACCTTCCCGTTCCAGAGCACGTTGTCGGCCAGCAGCAGACCGCCGGGACGCACCAGCGGCACGCACGCGTCCCAGTACCCCTGGTACCCGGGCTTGTCCGCGTCGATGAACACCACGTCGAACGGCCCGGAAAGCGTTTTCAGCGTGTCCGCCGCCTTGCCGAGCTTGAGCGTGATCCGCTTCCCGTGCGGAGCGCGCGCCCAGTACTTGAGCGCGATGGCCGTCGCCTGGGGGTCCACATCGCAGGTGATGAGCTCCCCGCCCTCGGGCAGCGCTTCCGCCATGACGAGCGCGCTGTACCCCGTGAACGTCCCGATCTCAAGGACGCGCCGGGCGCCGGCCAGCCGCACGAGCAGGCGGAGAATGGCGCCCTCGAGCCGCCCCACTTGCATCTGCGGAGCGTCCTGCGTGGCGCGGGTCTCGGCGACGAGTTCCTTGAGCAGCGGCGATTCCTCCGCCGCGTGCTCCGCCGCGTACTTCTCTACGGCCTCCGCAACCAGGGTCAACACGCGCCCCTTCAGGCCCTGACCAACCGGACGCGGGGCAGTTTCCGGAAGTGCGCGTCGGTCGTCCAGAGTTCCGCGTCCCGCGCCAGGACGGTCGCGTAGATCAGGCTGTCCGCCATCGCCAGGCGATGCTCCACCGAGACCGCCGACGCTCCGACGGCCAGTTCCTCGGAAAGCTCGACGACGTGCCCGCGGTGCATGGCCGACGCCGCCAGGAACGCGGCATCCTCGCCGTGCCGAGCCAGCATGACCTTGAACACCTCGTAGACGCATACGGTCGGCACGATCAACTCCTCGGTGTCCTCGATGGCGGGAGCGAACACCCCGCCGCTGCGGGTCCCGGCGAAGTATTCGATCCAGCCGGACGAGTCAACCAGGATCACACCCGATCTCGACGGTCGCGCCGGAAGTGCCGCTGGAGACCCGGAAACTTCCCGCGGAGATCCTGCGGACTTACCACCGGGACGAATTCGATGCGCTTGCCGTAGGACAGCACCTCGAACTTCGCACCCGGCTTGAGGCCCACCGCGTCCCGCACGGCCTTGGGGATGACGACCTGGAACTTCGGCGACACGGTCACGGCCACCTTCCACCTCCCATCGATCGCGTTCTCGTCATACGATATCTGAGCTCGAACTGCTCGTCAACGCGCACACGGTCCTCGACACCGCGAATACAGGTTCACGCCGACACACGAACGGTGTCGGCGCATGGGCTTCTCGCCCGATTCCCTCAGGGCAGGCGCTTGGCGATCTCGTCCCAGTTGGCGACGTTCCACCAGGCCTTCAGATAATCCGGCCGGCGGTTCTGGTATTTCAGATAGTACGCGTGCTCCCAGACGTCCACGCCGAACACCGGGTGCTTCCCATCCATCAGCGGGTTGTCCTGATTCGGGGTCGAGACGATCTCGAGCTTTCCCCCGGCGGCCACGAGCCACACCCAGCCCGAGCCGAAGCGGCCCACGCCGCCGGCCTCGAACTTGGCCTTGAAGTCGTCGAAGGAGCCGAACGACGCCTTGAGCGCGTCGCCGAGCTTGCCCGACGGGGCGCCGCCCTTGCCCGGCGCCATCCAGGTCCAGAACATGGAATGGTTCCAGTGCCCGCCGCCGTTGTTCCGCACCGCGCCCTGCGCCGAGCCGATCCCCTTGACGAGATCATCGAGGGACTTGGCAGCGAGCGCAGCATCGGACTCCAGCGCCTTGTTCAGGTTGGTGACGTAGGCGTTGTGGTGCTTGCCGTGGTGAATCTCCATGGTCGCCTTGTCGATGTGCGGCTCCAGCGCGTCGTGCGCATACGGCAGCTTGGGAAGTTCATGCGCCATGAGTTCTCCTCCTCGGTCTTTGGTGTGTTTTCGTCAGGCTTGAAACCGACTAATTATCAAACCCGGCCTCGAAC
>CAYHEI010000081.1:0-9569 GCA_964355385.1 uncultured bacterium
GTGGACGCTGCGATCAGCCATGAATCGGCCGAGATTCATGAATAATCC
This sequence comes from uncultured bacterium, assembly GCA_964355385.1. Taxonomy (GTDB): domain Bacteria; phylum Oederibacteriota; class CAKKQC01; order CAKKQC01; family CAKKQC01; genus CAYHEI01. The sequence goes on from CAYHEI010000081.1 coordinate 49, forward strand.
GGGCTAAGGGCTTTCATCCCGGCCGCCGTCAGCCGGTATTTCTGCAACCGGCTTCTCGGCTTGTCTGGGATGGTCCGCTCCAACCAGCCCTGTTCAATTAATGGTTGCAGGTAGGTCTTCAGAAAATGAACACGGTCTTTCAATCCTGCCGCGTACTGCAAGGTTTCCGAATTGACGGGTTCTCTGGCGGCATCAAGAACAGCCCTGACTTGTGGGGCAACATGTGGGGCGACTTGTGGGGTAACTTGTGGGGTGACTTGGTCGGTGACTTGACCGGTTACCCCCACGGGCACATGGAACTTTACGACCGCCGAGCCCGCGATCTCATGGAATTCGGGGGGGCGGATTCCCGCCTTGCGGCACATCTCGATCACGCGATTGGTTCCACGGCCCCACTTTTCAATCAGCCCGGCGCGGTGGAAGACGTCCGCGATGATGGGGTTGCGCAGGACGGACTTGTGCTCGCGGAAAAGCATCTCCGGCGTGATGCCGGTCGGGAACGTCCCCGTGCTCCAGACTTCAACGCGGTCGTCGAAGATGGCCAGGTAAATCGCGCCGCCCGCGTTGGAGTAGTCCCGGTGGATGAGCGCGTTCACCATAATCTCGCGCATGGCGTCGGGCGGGATGAGCGGACGGTCCTCGCGTTGAAGCTTGCCGGGAACGATCTTGCCGGGAAGCGGCAAATGCCGCTGGCAGAAGACCTCGGCGCCTTCCAGCAGTTTGAATGCCGGGCCGCGCACGTTCTTCTGGTCCATGAATTCCGTCTTGTCCAGGCCTCGAAACCGTGCCATACGCAGTTCGCACTGCGGGTAGTCGGGCATGAACTCCTTGCCGAAGAGCACCACCGCCGCTTGAAGGATGCGGTCGTCCTTGCGCACGTCCAGGCGGTCGAGAACGCCGGGCAAACGACTTCCCACCGGCTCCGTGAGATGCCCCTTGGCGCGGGCGGCCTCGACGATGCGAAAGACCTCGGCGCGGTCGATGTCCTTGATGGACACCCCTTCCGCCGGTTCATTCTCCCAGCGTCGTTTGCTGTGAGCGCGCTCCAGTAGTCGTCTCTCGTACTTGGCCTGCGGCATTCTCCGCGTTGTGCTACCCACGCGCTCGTAGGCGCGCCCCTCATAGGTAAAGGGGCCGGTATCTCCCCCGCCCTTGACAGCAACAACGACGACATCCCTGCCTGCGCCGCTGGTCGCGTCGCGGCAGGCAGGGCGGCCCGTCTTGACCTTGACCTTGTGAATGGAGACGTGGGCGGGCGGCTCCAACCGTTCGGCGGCTTGCGCGACGTCGCGGAGCGTCTGGTCGGAAACCGCCTGCCCCTCGATCGTACCGCCTGCCTGCCGCGCTACGTTTGGCGCAGGCAGGTCCGGCCGGACACCGAAGAGCACGGTGCCACCGGAGCCGTTCAGGAAGGCGCAAAGCGTATGCATGCCTTCTTTCAGCTCGCCCGTCGTGCGCTTGAATTCCAGCGTGGTGCCCTCGCCCTGCCTGGCGAGGCGCGCGATCTCCTTCACGCCAATCGGTCTCATATTGCCCATGGTATACCATTTCAGCGGTTTGAACCGCCGAGAAAGCGCCCGGGAAAGCTGGAGAAAACCACCGAATCGTCAAAGTCCCTACGCCTGGCCTATTCCCTTCGCCGAATATGCCGGACCACAAGGCACCAAGTGGGCACCAAGTCACAGCCCGATGATGGCCCTACCTCCTACTTGACATACGCCACATCATCGGGTACTCGAATATCTGCCACATCATCGGGTACTCAGGCCCCTGGGCGGTAGGCCCCCAGGGGCTCTGAATTAGCGCATCCGGTAGTCGTACTCCTTCACCTTCAAACCGTCGTGGAACAGCTCCAGTATCTGCTTTCGAACGTTCACCGTCCCCACCACGTACTCGTATTGCAGGTTCCGGGGGACCGGGAAAGTCTCGCCAAACACGTTCAGGCGGCCGTTGCTCCGGATAAACCGCACCACATGGTACTTCCCATGCACCGGCTTCTTCAGCGGATGCCGGGGAGGAAGGGCCTCCCGGGGGAACCTGGGCTTCCCCCCAAGGGACTCCATCGCCTGTAACGGCGTCCTTCCGCCCAGCTTGCTGTACCGGTACCGGCTGTTGTGCCGGTTCTCGAACCCCACCGATTCTTCGATCAGGACCGCCTCGGAATCCATGTCTACCTTGGACAGGAATTTCTGCTGGTGGTGGTCGTTGAACTTCTCCACTACCCCATTCCGCCAGGGCTCCGCCGGCGGGATGAACCACGGCTCCACGTCGTTGTGCAGACACAGCCGGATGAGGGGCCCCATCCCACGAGGGTGGGTCGGGCTTCCGTAGAAGGACTCGTCGTTGTCCACCTGAAGGTTCTCCGGAATCCCCAGGCGTCCCCAAAGCGCCCAGAACGCGCCGAATACGCTCTGCGCGTCCCGGCCCATGGTGGGCTGCACCCCGCATCGCCCCGTAGCCAGGTCCACCGCGTTCATGCTGTAGAAGCGGATCGGCCCCACCAGGTACCGCGGCCCCACCCAGTCCGCCTGGTGAACCTCGTTGAGCGCATGCCCTTGGAGTCGGGGGTATGGCCGCCCCTTGGACTGGTATCGCCCGGTTCGGCGGTGCGTCAGTTCGTTGCGGCTCAGGATCCGGTCAATCGTCCGCAGGGACGGCAACGACTTGATCCCCAAATCCTCCAGCTCACCCCGGATGGCCTGGGAGCCGCAGAACAGGTCGTGGTTGTATAGGTCCAGCCGAACCACCTTCACAGCCCTCTCGACCTCTTCCGGCGTCCGGTCCGGGTAGTTTTGCCTCCGCCGGGTCCTCTCCTTGTACCAGTCCGCCGCCTTGGATTGGTATCGCCTCAGCCAACGGTAAAACCAGTTCTTGGACCGCCCCTGTGACCGCCAAATCGCAACTGGCGCCTCGCCCCCCAAATGACGCTCGATAGCCCTTCTGCGTTCCCCTTCTTTTTCGTCCATGAGCACCTCCTGTGACCAGAGATGCCCATAAGTCTAGTTATTCAGCCTTTTAGCCAATAGTACCCGATGATCTGGCAATTCTCGCGGTACCCAATGATGTGGCGTTTATCACCTACTCGGTAGAACACGGCTGAATGACGCCAAATGCGCCTCCTGGCAAGTGCAGGGAGGCGGGCAATGATGACACATTCCGGGAATGTATCATTATCATTTGATTTTGTCATGCTACATTCCGCTCCAGGCAATCCAGTACCTAGGCATTCCTACTTGCCCCGGGGCAAGATACATGACAAGTCGCAGAACATGTTCCGATACAAGTCCCAGTACAAGTCGAGATACATGCCAAGTTCCGGAGTGTTTGTCGGATCGCTGACGCGCCAGCCGGTTCTCAGGATGGACCGGAGCGACGGCAGAGTTTCCGCAGGCGCTGGACGAGTTCGGTCACAGGCTCGTACAGCACATCAGATTCATCAAACGCCCGCTTCATCGCGACCGCCGCATGCCGTGCCATGACGGCCAGTTTGCTTCCTTGAAGGTTCGACCGCATTGATTCCAAGGCAACGACAAGGGCTTCAAGACACTCCAAGTGATCGGAGGAATCATAGCGCCCGCTGGCATCGCCTGAAGCCAGGGCGAGGTCGAATGCGGCTGGAAGCGCGGCAGGGCCGGGCGTACCCTTCCTGCTGATTCCCATCCCTGCAACGAGGCGGCTCTGCCAGACTGGATCCTCACCAGCCCTTGCCATCATGATTTCCACGAGTTCGCTCTTTGCCAAACCGTCCAGGTAGGCCCGGATATCGGAGGTCGCGACAGGTGGTGAATACCCTCGATCGCGAGGCCCATTGCCTCCCGCCCTGTCAAGCCATGCCAGACCTGCCGCCACCACGTGTTTGCAGGGAGTCCTTCCCCCGGAGGCAGGACAGGTGCAGGAATACCCGAGTGTCCGCCCGCGCGGCCATATCCTGACCCGGTAGGCATCAACCCGGGCGACCTTGGCCGTGATGCCTCCATCGAATCCAGCGAGTGCCAGCACGCATCCGTGCGCGTATTCGACGCCGCGCTTGAAGACCTCCGGTCCGGCCAGCCGCCGCAATTCGTGCCCGGTCAACACCTTGGCCAAGCCCGCTTGCTTCGTGGTCACTTCGTTGCCCCCTCTTCATCCGGGTCAGCGTACTGCGGCGGGCTGGGGCCGATGCGCCTGGTCACCCGTGGATACCGGTATCTCTTCGAGGCCAGGCCCATCGTCGCTACCCTGATCTGGTGATACCAATCGTCCCCGAAATCGAACCAGTACCCGAAAGTCTTTCCATACGTCAGACCGAGCGATCCGATGGTAGTGGAATCAACCGAACCCGCCGGCTTGTTCCTCCCGGCGTCAGCGTTCTCGATTACCGATGGCAGGACGTAGCGCTCGGCGTTCGGGTCATGGGGGCCGTCACCGAATTGGAACTCGTAGAAGTGCTCCTCGTAGCGGTTGAATGCCTTGAATATGGCCCGGTGAAGATCCGCGAGAGTCTGGTCTTCGCGGATATGGATCGTGCGGATCACGACGGGATGCCGCCTGGCAAACTCCGGGGCGACCGGCCCGCTCATGATTCCCACTTCCAGAACGTAGGCCCGGCTGGACCTCCGGCCCGGCGCTCCTGTCCGCCGGCGCGTTTCAGCCATGACCTATCATGCCCCTCCGGCGTGAAAAACGGCAAGGCCCCGGAGTGATAACGCCCCGGCGCTCCTCATGCTCCCTGACTACTCCAAGGAGTCGAACCATCAAGTCCGTGGCAACGAACTCCGGGCTCTTTGCCACCGACACCAAGTCCGGCCTTAGCCAGCCGCGGGGTATCCGACTGCCCATGCTGAATCGCTTCCCAAACACAGACCAGGTCTCCTCGCTCAGCCACGTCTCGGGCGAGTCTATCGGGGAGACCGTGAGCCAGTGGAGCCGGCACTTGCCCCATGTCCGCATTGCATGGGACATCGCGTTGGAAACGCTCGGCCTGGCCCGCTCATCCATCATGTCGTGGTGCTCGTCCACATGAAGGATAAAGCCCGGTACGGCGAGGCCGCGGCCCGCGATCAACCGGCGCCACTCGCGGAGAGCATGATGATGCGCGTCCACCACGACGGATACAGGGCATCCAGCCCAGGAAAGGAGTCTCCAAAGTCTTCGTGCCGGCTCCTTCACGAGACCGAAGTAGTCCAGGTCTATGTCGAGAATGCTGCTCATACGGTCCATCGTAGGATAATCATACGGTGGATCGTCCTGATGGTGAACTCGAACAGGCCCGGCAGGAGATAGAGCGGCTCCGCCGGGAGAACGAAGACCTGCGGAAGCGGCTTGGAATGCCCGCCGGTGACGGCGCGGCGAGTTATCCCACGAAGCCCGTTAACCCCCTCACAGTTGCCCAGCCGCTTCCACTGTCGTTTGGAGCGGGCAAGGGAGTAACCGAGCAGTCCACGATTCAGGAGAAGGTGCGGCTGTTCCGCTCGCTGTTTCGGGGGCGGGAGGACGTGTACGCCGCCTTCTGGGCGAACGAGCGGACCGGGAAGAAGGGGTACGCACCAGCCTGCGAAGATCCCTGGGCCGGGCGGAGTAGCGCGCCGAGGAAGTACCTGCCGCTGACGGACGAGGTCGTCCGCGCCCACCTGGAAGGCGTGAAGACCATCGGCGTCTACCCGTTGCTCCAGGACAGCTCCTGCTGGTTCCTGGCCTGCGACTTCGACAAGCAGAGCTGGGCGCTCGACGCGGTCGCGTTTCTGGAATGCTGTGCGCGGTTCCGCATCCCAGCCTGCCTGGAGCGGTCCCGGTCCGGCAACGGCGGCCATGTGTGGATCTTTTTCTCCAGCCCGGTCCCGGCCACCCAGGCCAGGCAGTTGGGCACGCGCCTCTTGTCCCAGGCCATGGCGATCCGGGGGGACATGGACCTGGCCAGTTACGACCGGTTCTTCCCCAGCCAGGATTTCGTCCCGAAGGGCGGGTTCGGCAACCTTATCGCCCTGCCGCTCCAGAAAGCCCGCCGGGCTTTAGGCAACACGGAGTTCCTGAACACGGGGGACGCCCAGTTCCCCCCTTGGCCGGACCAGTGGGCGTTTCTGAGCCGGGTGGAGCGGGCCACGGCCGCGCAGGTCGAGGAGTGGCTGGACCGGATACCGCCGGTCACGGTCGGACTCGAGGCGGCCCGGGCCGCGATGTCACCGGCTCCGGGCTCACCGCCGGCCCCGCCGGAGATCCGGGGCTTCCTCGGCGCCGGGGTGAGCTTCGAGAAGTCGGGTATCCCCGCCTGGCTCCTCTCGCGCATCAAGCACATGGCCTCGCTTCACAATCCCGTGTTCTACGAGCGCCAGAAGCTCCGGTTCTCGACCTACCGGATACCCCGGTTCATCAAGTGCTACGACGAGGACTTCGCCCATCTCCACCTCCCACGCGGCGTGAAGGACGAACTGGAGCGGATCATCAAGGAGGCCGGGAGCAGGCTGTCCATCACCGACCGCCGCCCGAAGGCCTCCCCCCTCTCGCTCGAATTTCACGGCTCCCTGCTCCCGGCCCAGGAGCGGGCTCTCAAGGCGGTGCTGGCGCACGACATCGGCGTGCTCGTCGCGCCCCCCGCCGCCGGCAAGACCGTCATCGGGTGTTGCGCGGTCGCCCGGCGCAACGTCCCCGCGCTCATCCTCGCGCACCGCAAGCCCATCCTCGACCAGTGGAGGAAGCACCTGATGTCGCTCCTGGGCCTGCCTTCCGCCCGGATCGGGCAGGTGGGAGGGGGACGCAACCGGCAAAGCGGGACCGTGGACCTGGGGATGCTGCAAACCTTGAAGCGCATCCCGGACCTCCCCACCTTCTTCTCGGATTACGGATTCGTCGTGATTGACGAGTGCCACCACGTTCCCGCCGCCACGTTCGAGGCGTGCGTGAAACAGGCGCCAGTCAGGTACATCCTCGGCCTGACGGCGACGCCGTACCGCCGCGACGGGCTCCAGGCGCTCATCACCATGCAGTGCGGCCCGGTCAGGCACACGATGAGGGACGACGACGCCGGGCCGCCACCCATCCTTTACGCCAGAAACACGGAGTTCGTCTTTCCCGCCAGCGAGGAGGCGGGCATCCAGGATATCTTCGCCGCCCTGGTCAAGGATTCGGACCGCAACTCGCTGATCGAGAAAGACATACGGAAGGCCCTCTCGGAGGGCAGGCAGTGCCTGATCCTAAGCGACCGGAAGGACCACTGCCGGGAGGTGGCGGGCCGCATCGCGGGTGAAGGATGCACGCCCTTCGTCCTAGACGGCAGTCTCGGCAAGAAGGAACGGGAAGGCATCCTGAAGGGAATCCGGGAAGCGCCGTCCGGCAAAGGAATCGCGATCATCGCCACCGGGCAGTACCTCGGCGAGGGATTCGACTGCCCCCAGGTGGACGCGATCTTCCTGGCCTTCCCGCTCTCGTTCAGGGGAAAGCTGGTGCAGTACGTCGGCCGTGTGTTGCGGGCCAGTCCTGGCAAGCCCCGGCCCCGGATCTACGACTACGCGGACGGCCGCGTGTCCATGCTCAAGGCGATGGCAGCCAAGCGGATGAAGGCCTACAAGTCGCTGGGTATCGAAATCGCGGACGATGGGCAGGCCACGCTTTTCAACCAGCCGTCCGGTAACCCTCCGGCCGGCACTTGACCTTGATGGGGATTGCGGTAAACATGTATCCAATGCGCTTCAGCGCAGGTGGATGGCCCGCGAATGGCTATCGGGAGGCGACCCTGGAAGGGGTCGCCTCTTTCTTTGCGGGTTTCCCAGAAGTCAGGCCTTTCGGGCCATTCTGTCCAGTACCATAGCCGACCACTGTGCGCGTTTTCACGATCTCCCGCACCCTCTCCTCGAACTCCGCCGAGATCACTCGGATCACGGCGCTGGCGCGTAGGTCCACGACAATCTCCAGCCTCTCGTCCGGGGTCATCCCATCCTCGTCTGTCCGGAGATTCCTGGCGGCCCCTTTCATCTCGGTTCCGCCTCCGCCGCGAGGCTCTTCAATACGCGGCCCACTCCCTCATACCGGCAACGCCGACCAATCCTCGCCATCAACTCGATGGCGGCGACATCGTAGAGATTGACTGCCGTCCGCGAAGACCCCAGTCGGCGCTGAGCGGTCGGCCGCAGGCCGAAAAACCGCACCAGCACCTGGAACTGCTGGCGCTTCATACCCAGCAGTTGTGTTGCCTCTCCGGTGGAGAGAGTTGCCTGAGCTGTGGGGTGCGCCTTCGGCGTGGTCACGATTCCCCGACAAGAAGCGCCCGCCTGAAGGAGGGATGCGGTATCTGGTAAACCGCATGGCGCGTCGCAATGCTTGATGGGCCTCCCTGATTCAAGCCGCATGCACCTGCCCAGAGCGCCGATCCGTTGCCAGGCGGGGCCGAGGACCCGATGGCCGATGAACTTGCCGGGAGACGGCCGCATGCAACAAAACCCGGCCCTTCCCTGATGCCCAGCATCTCTGCTTTCACGAATCCCGCCATCCATCCCTCCGTGTTCGAGAAACAGAGAAGCCCAGGCCTGTCTGCCGCGCCGCTTCGCTGTGCGGCGCAGGCAGGCGCGCACGCGTGCTCGCTGGTGAATTCGGGTCATGCGTGCAGGCCTTGGGGCCCGTTGGATTCGTGAGATCCCGCCTGAGGCGGGTCTGCTTAGTTCTTGCGGAAGTTCAAGTTATGTGCGAAGCGCCTAATGGTCCTTCTCGCTCAATGATACTTCAGAAACCGAAAATGCAACACCCAAATTATGATTCACACTCCATGTCCGCCCGCAGGACCCGGCGGACCTGACGGGGGGTCAAGCGGAAGTGCCCGGCCAAGTCGGCGACGGTCCAGCCATGGGACCGCTGCTGGCGAATGAGACAGTCCCGTTCCCTCATGGCTGGTTGTCGACCTTCCCAGAGATAGCCACCGGAAAAGTGCTGTTGGACTTGCTGCAGGATGTCCGGAGGGAGGGATTCCAGGGCGTTCACGCGGTCCGTCCCACCAGGGCATTGAGTTCGGCGGGCCGCAGGTCATGGGGAAACGGCTCCCGGTGGCCGCCAGGGTCTGACTCCCCGCGCCCTGACCTGCGGGCTGTTTCAATCTGGAACCAATCGGGGAAAACATCGGGGTAATCTTCCGGAACGAGGCGCCACAGCAACCCCCGGCCATTTTTACCAGTGTCCGAAACGGGCAGGGCGTCTTGACACGGGTACAAACAGTTCATGTCAGCCAGATTCCCCTCGGCTGACAGGTGCGGTCTCAAGGGTGACGCGTCACGCAGGGTGAGCTGAACCCGGCCCGTCCGGCCGTCGTACACGAGCGCCTCCACCAGCAGCCGCACCACCTCCGCCCGCTCCGAGAACGCGAGGTGTTCGAAGACACGGCCCTGGTGGTGTAGGTCTTGGCCCGGTAGCCCTTCTCGTTCAGGATCGTGGCTGTTTTCCCGAGCGAGCGCTCGCGCAGGTAGGTGGCGAACATGAACTTCACCTGCTCGGCCTCGTCCGGGTTGACGACGAGCCTCTTGTCCTTGAGGTCGTACCCGAGGATGTTCGGCCCCCCTATCCAC
>CAYHEI010000082.1:0-9565 GCA_964355385.1 uncultured bacterium
CTGGTTTCCGGCGGAGCGGCTTCAGATCATGGGGAAGACTGAGGTGACGTTCTGGCAGACGCTGTCGCCGGACATCCGCAAGCGCCGGCTCGAGGACATCGTCCAGGGGCTCAAGCCCGCCGGATTCATCCTGAGCCACGGCATGGCTCCCCCCAAGGACCTCGTGGAAGCGTGCCAGCGCGCCGGCGTCCTCTTGCTCGCCACGCCGATGCCGACGACGAAGTTCGTCAGCGAGGTCACGCTGTACCTCGAAGAGAAGCTCGCGCCCTTCGTCACCGTGCACGGCAGTCTGGTGGACGTCTACGGCGTCGGCGTGTTGATCATGGGAGAGAGTGGGATCGGCAAGAGCGAGTGCGCGCTGGCGCTCCTGGACAAGGGTCACCGTCTGTGTGCCGACGACGTCGTCGAGATCCGCCGGACGCCGGAGAAGACGCTGCTCGGAACGGGCATGCGGTCCCTCCGGTACCACATGGAGATCCGGGGGCTGGGGATCGTGGACGTCCAGAGCCTGTTCGGGGCCCGGGCCGTGCGCGAGCGCAAGCTCGTGGAGCTGATCGTGCAACTGGTCCCCTGGGAGGCCGGGAAGAAGTACGATCGGACGGGGCTCGAGGACCGGATGCACGACATCCTGGACATTCCGCTCGTCGAGCACGTGCTGCCGGTCAAGCCGGGACGGAACCTGGCCGTGCTGGTCGAGGCCGCCGCGATGAACTGGCGCCTGCGGCAGATGGGCGTGCATTCCGCGGAGAAGCTCAACGAGCAGATCACGGAATCCCTCCGCAAGGAAGGCGGCGCCCCCCCCCCGCCGGCGCCGCGGCACGCGCCCTCCCGCCGCAAACGCCACGAGGAACGCTGATCCCCCCATGGCGCTGAAGCTCCCGCCTCCCCGGGCGCCGTTTCACTTCATGCTGCCGAGCATCAAGCTCAAGCGCTGGATGTTCCTGCTCTTGTTCAGCGCCATCGTGCTCGCCGTGGGGCTCGGCGGCCGCCTGGGGGAGACCTTCGCGCCCTACCGGGAGCATTTCAACGTCCGGGCGATCCAGCAGGCCGAACGGGATGTCCGGCACTTCATCCGGTCGCGGCGGACCATCGATCTCTGGCTGATCGGTCTGGGCCTCGCGGGAATGCTGTTCGCGGTGCGGCGTGCCTACTACGCGATTCTGGCGGTCTTCTTCCCGCGCCGTGAGCGGCAGTTCATCCGGATGGCCTACGAGCGCGCGCGACGCAAGCGCGGGCCCAAGATCGTCGCGATCGGCGGCGGCACCGGGCTGCCCAATCTGCTCACGGGCCTGAAGGAGTACACCGACAACCTCACCGCGGTCGTCACCGTGGCGGACGACGGCGGTTCCTCCGGGCGCCTGCGGCGGCAATTCCGGATGCTGCCGCCCGGGGATTTCCGGAACTGCCTCGTGGCGCTCGCGGACGCGGAGCCGCTGATGGGGCGGCTCTTCCAGCACCGGTTCTCCCGCAAGGGCGAGCTCCAGGGCCACACGTTCGGGAACATTTTCCTCACCGCCCTCGCGGAGGTCTCGGGCGACTTCTCCCATGCGCTCGTCGAGTCGAGCCGGGTGCTCGCCGTTCGGGGCCGCGTTGTGCCGGTCACGCTCGATCTCGTGACCCTGGCGGCGCGGCTCAAGGACGGCCGGACGGTCCGGGGGGAGAGCCGGATCGCGGCGGCCGGTTCGCCGATCGACCACGTGCAACTCGTGCCCGCGCGCGTGCGGGCGAATCCGGACGCCGTGAAAGCCATCGCGCGGGCGGACATCCTCGTGTTCGGGCCCGGGAGCCTCTACACGAGCGTCGTTCCTAATCTACTGGTTCCGGAAATTCCGGAAGCAGCGGCGAAGGCGCGGGCGGTGAAGGTGTACGTCTGCAACATCATGACCGAGCCCGGCGAGACCGACGGATACAGCGCGGGCGACCATCTCGCGGCGCTCCAGCGGTATCTTGGGCCGCGCGGGCTCAACGGGATCGTGGTGAACGTGGAGCCGCCGTCCGCGCGGCAGATGTCCCGGTACCATGCCGAGGGCGCGGAGCTGATCCCGCTCGACGAGGAACGGCTCCGTGCCCTCGGCGTGGCGGTGATACGCGCGCGGCTCCTCGCGGCCGACCGGCAGTACATCCGGCACGATCCCGTGCGGCTCTCCCGCGCGGTGGTGAAATTCGCCGTCATGTGACCCCCTTGTCGTCGTGGTAGACTCGGTACGAACACCCGAGCATGGCCACGCGTGAGGTCGAAATCGTCAACCGCCTGGGCCTGCACTTGCGGGCGGCCGCGGCGCTCGTGCAGCTCGCCGACTCCTTTCCCTGCCACGTCTGGATCCACAAGGACGGGCAGCGCGCGAACGGCAAGAGCATCCTGAGCGTCCTCTCGCTCGGGGCGCCCAAAGGCGACCGGATCATGTTCGAGACCTCGGGCGAAAGGGCCGACGAGGCGCTGGCCGCCCTCGTGAAGTTCGTGAGCAACCGCTTCGGCGAACCCGATTAATTTTATTGGATTAGTGTGAGAATCCTTCGCGGGATCGCGGTGGCGCCGGGGATCGCGATCGCCCGGCCGTTCGTCATGGAACGCAAGGGGCATTTCTCGCCCCTGCGCCAGACCGTCTCCGAGCTCGAACTCGAGCGCGAGATCAAGGCGTTTCACGAGGCCGTGGAGAAGACCGCGGAGGGGGTCCGGCGGACCCGGGATCGCGTCGCGGAACGACTCGGGGCGAACCACGTCGCGATCCTGGACGCGCATCTGCTGCTGCTCAAGGACCCCCTGCTGATCGAGGCCACCGTCGAGTCGGCCCGCCGCGAGCGTGTCAACGTCGCCTATGCCTTCTCGCAGACGGTCCGGAAGTTCTCCGAAATCATGGGGAGCTTCGGGGACCCGTATCTGCGGGAGCGGACGAACGACATCGAGGACGTCGGCTGGCAGGTCCTGCAACATCTCTCCGGAGGCGGCCGGCGCACGCTGAAGGCCCTCAAGGAACCCGTCATCGTGCTCGCCGACGACCTGACGCCTGCGGAGACCGCCGACATCCCCCGGGACAAGGTGGTGGGCTTCGCCACGCTGACGGGCTCGCGCACGTCGCACACGGCCATCGTGGCGCAGGCCCTCGAGATCCCCGCGCTGGTCGCGGTGACCGAGCTGCGGCACGAGGGAGTGGGGGAAGGGCTCGTCATCCTCGACGGGCTGGAGGGCGTGCTGATCCTGGACGCCGACGAGGTGACGCTGGGCCGGTACCGCCGCCAGCAGCGGGTCGCCGACCAGCGTCGGCAGGACTTGCGCAAGCTCAAGCAGCTTCCGTCCGTGACGCCCGACGGCCGGCGCGTGGGCCTGATGGCCAACCTGGAGCTGCCCATCGAGGCGGGGGCCGCGCTCAACGCGGGCGCCGACGGGATCGGGCTCTTCCGCACGGAGTTCCTCTTCATGAACCAGCCCTCCACGCCCGACGAGGAGACGCAGTTCCAGTGGTACCGGAAGGTGGTGTCCCAGATGGCGCCGCGGCCCGTCGTGATCCGCACGCTGGACCTGGGGGGGGACAAGCTCGCGGGCCGGGAGGGCGACGACGAGCGGCGGGAGGCCAATCCTTTCCTCGGCCTGCGCGGCATTCGGATGTGCCTGGCGGACCGGGAGCTGTTCCGCACGCAGCTCCGGGCGATCCTGCGCGCGAGCGTCCACGGCAAGGTCCACGTCATGTTTCCCCTCGTCTCGTCGATGGAGGAGTTCCGGCAGGCGCGTGGCTGTGTCGAGGACGCGAAGTCCGAACTCAAGTCGGAGCGGATCAAGTTCGACGAGGGCATTCCCGTGGGCGTGATGATCGAGACGCCCTCCGCGGCGCTCGTCTCCGACCTGCTCGCGCGGGAGGCCGCGTTCTTCTCGATCGGATCGAACGACCTCATCCAGTACGCGATCGCCGTGGATCGGGGGAACCAAAGCACCAACTACCTCTACGAACCGCTGCATCCGGCGATCCTCCGGCTGATCCGGATGGTCATCGAGCACGGGCACGCGGCGAAGATCGAGGTCACGGTGTGCGGCGAGATCGCGGCGGACCCGCTGGTCGGCGTGCTCCTCCTCGGGCTCGGCCTGGACGCCTTCAGCATGAGCCCGGTCTCCCTGTCCGAGGCCAAGCGGATGATTCGCGCCACCTCGTTCGCGGAGGCCCAGGCGGTCGCCGCGGAGGCGCTGACGCTGCCGACCGCCCAGGCGGTCAAGGAGCTCGTGCGCAGCAGGCTCGGCGCCCGCGTCACCGCGGTCGCCTGAGCAAGCCTCGCCGCGGACGCGTCGTCGTGAGCCGGTCCGCGCGCGCGACCGAGGCGGCGGGCGCGGCGTTCGCCCGGACGCTGGTCCCCGGCGACTGTGTGCGCCTCCTCGGGCCGCTCGGCGCGGGCAAGACGACCTTCGTGCGCGGAGCCTTGCGAGCCCTGCGCGTGGCCGAGGCGGCTTCGTCCCCCACGTTCGTCCTGGCCCACGAGGCCTGGGGCCGCACGCGGGGCGGCGTCCGGGTCCGGGTGGCGCACCTCGACTGCTACCGGCTCGCGGCGGGGGCGGCCGAGGGGCGCGGGCTGCTGGACTATCTCGACGGCCGGGCGATCGTCTTCGTGGAGTGGGCCGACCGCGATCCGGCCTTCCGCGTTCCGGGCGCCCGCACCGTGCGTTTCCGCCGGCAGCGGGGCGGTGCGCGGCGGATCGCGCTGTCCGGGTGAGGATCGTGCCGTCCGTCCCGGTCTGCCCGCTGTGCGGCGGCGCGTCCTGGCGCCGCGAACGTTTCTTTCCCCTGGAAGCCGAACGGCCCACCGCGCGCGTTGTGATCCTCGCGCGGTGCCGCGGCTGCGGCCTGCGGCGCTACTTCTGGCCGGACGAGAGGCGAGTAACCGCCGTTGTCCCCGGCCTGGAGGGTAGCGAGCAGCCGGTCAAGTTTCTCGCAGGCGAGCGCGCTCATCAGGCCGGAGGCGGGCCGGCCGAGCTGACGGTGACGAACGGGAGCCTGTGGCACTGGGCGGCCGTGCTGATGGGGACCGAGGATCCCCGGACGGGTCCGCGGCGGCTGTGGCTGTTCGACCGCCGGACCTTGCGCCGTGCCGTGCGGGCGGCCGGCTGGCGCGCGGGCTCGATGTTGCCGGTCGGCGGAGGTCGCCGCCTCCGTCTTCGGTGCCGATCGTGACGATCCTGGCGCTCGAGACATCGGGGCCGGCGTGCGAGGTCGCGGTACTCCGGGCGCCTGCGGGTGTCCGTGACGCCGCGGCGCTCATGCGCCGCGCGGTGACGGCGCGCCTGCCGCCGGGCACGGAACGGCTGCGCCACGCGGAGGCGCTGTTCGGCCTCCTGGATCGGGTGCTGGCGCGTGCTCGCTGCCGTCGCGCCGACCTCGAAGCCGTGGCGGTCTCTCTCGGCCCGGGCTCCTTCACCGGACTCCGCATCGGGCTGACGGCGGCCAAGGTGCTCGCGCGCTTCGGGCGGTTGCGCTTGTGCGGCATCCCTACGTTGGAGGCGATGGCGACGGCGGTCGCGGCGCCGTCGTCGCCCCGGCTCGTCCCCGTGCTGAACGCCATGCGCGGCGAGGTGTATGCCGCGGTGTATCGCCCGACCTCCCGTGGGGTGGTGCAGGTCGCCCCGGTGCGGGTGTGCGGGCCTGACGCGCTGGAGCGTCTCCTGGGACGCGACGGGATGGTGGTGACTGCCCCCCCCCGCGCCGCCGCCGCGGCGGCGCTCGGCGCGCTGCGCCTCGCTCGGCGACCCCGTGGCGACGACGCCGGCCGCCTCGTTCCGCTCTACGTCCGGCGGCCGGCCGCGCTCGAGAAGCTCCGCCGCCCGTGACGATCCTGCCCTTCGCTCCGGAGCATCTGGACCGCGTCGTCGCCCTGGAACAGGAGATCTACGCGGGCCAGGGTCCCTGGGCGCGAGGCCCCTTCGAGCACGAGCTGGTCGCTCCCTTCACCCTCTGGCGCGTGGGGCTGGAGGAGGACGCGGTTGTCGCGTATGGGGGCGGCTGGCTGGTCTCCGGGGAGTTTCATCTCCTGAATCTTGCGGTGGCGACGTCCCACCGGCGGCAGGGCTGCGCGTCGGCGCTGTTGAAGGTGCTGCTCGCGGAGGCGTCCCGCCGCGGTTGCCGCGAGGCGCTGCTGGAGGTGCGCCGCGGGAACGAAACCGCCCGGGCCCTCTACGACCGGTTCGGCTTCCTGGCCGCCGGCATCCGCACCGGCTACTACCCCGACGGCGAGGACGCGGTGCTGTACACGCGCTTCACGGAGAAGTCGGAAGGCGGCGACTGAAGCGACGCCGCGCCGAGTCAGAGCGGCTGGCGGGCTCCGTACCCTCCCTCGAGGGGGTGCCAGAACGCGATCGACTCCTCTCCGTCCTGCCAGCACAGGAGTGCGAGCTCGCCGCCGCGCATCGTGTAGAAGTCCACG
The DNA here is from genome assembly GCA_964355385.1 of uncultured bacterium. Taxonomy (GTDB): domain Bacteria; phylum Oederibacteriota; class CAKKQC01; order CAKKQC01; family CAKKQC01; genus CAYHEI01. The sequence goes on from CAYHEI010000082.1 coordinate 6,400, forward strand.
AGGCCCTTGCCGAGATCCTTGAGCTCGCAGCCCAGCGCGTGAAACTCCTCGAGCGATTCCTCGAAGGATTCCATCCGCCGTTCGAGGTCCGTGTGCAGCGCGGCGATGACCGTCTGCGCGTTCTCCGAGAGCACGCCGTCTCGGCCCGCGCCCGTCAGCTCCTCGATGTCCACCTTGCCCTGGAGCGCCAGGATGGTCTTGTGCGCGGCGCGCAGCTCCGCGAGCCGGGCGCGGATGCCGGGCAGCAGGCGGTTGGCGGCTTCCACCGTGAAGAGCTTGAGGGGCGGCTGGAGGTTCACGGGCATCTTGCTCCCGAGCGCATGGCCCGATTGTACCCGTGGCCCGCCTGAAGGGACAAGGCGGCCGTGTTGTAATGGCGGCATGACGCGCGGCCGCGACCGGCTCGTTCGACGGCTCGGGCTCGTGCTGTTCGCGGGGATGGCGCTCGTGGCCGTCTTCACCGTGCGGGACTACGGCATCTCCCGGGACGAGTTCATGCACGCGCGCAACGGCGAGGAGGCTCTCCGGTTCTACCTCACCGCCGGGCGGGAGCCGCGGGAGTTCGAGATCTGGCCGTACGGCGCCGCGTTCGAACTGCCCGTCGCCGCGCTGCAACGGGTCCTGCCCTTCGAGCGGTTCGACACCCGCCACGCGCTCAACGCCGCGGTCGGCCTCGCGGGGATCGCGGGGTGCTGGAGCCTGGCGGCGCGGCTCGCCGGGCCGCGGGCGGGCCTGTGCGCGGCGGTGCTGCTGGCGCTAACGCCGCGCTGGTACGGGCACATGTTCAACAACCCCAAGGACATCCCGTTCGCGGCCGCCTACGTCTGGGCGCTGTCCTTGCTGATCGGCGTCGCCCGCCGGCTGCCCCGCCCGTCGTGGCGCGCGCTGCTCGGGTTCGGCGGCGTCGCGGGTCTCGCGATGGGCGTACGGCCCGGCGGGGTGCTGTTGCCGGCGTATGTCGCGCTGGCCGCGGGCTGGTGGATCGTCCGCCGCCGTGGGTGGACGCGGGCGCCGCGGCTGGCCGGGCGCGTGGCGGCCGCCGGGGCGACGGCGTACGGGGTGATGCTGCTCTGCTGGCCGTGGGCGCTGCGCCATCCGCTGGCGGGGCCCATCCGGGCGCTCACCTTGCTGTCCTGGTACCCGTACAACGGAACGACGCTCTTCGCGGGGCGGGAGTACGCGGCGGGCGCGACGCCCCGGGACTACGCGCTGCACTATCTCGCGATCACGACGCCCGAGGTCACGCTGGCGCTGCTCGCGGGGGGGATCGTCTGGCTGGCCTGGAAGCGGCGCATCCCCTCCGACCCCGGCCTCGCGCTCGCCGCGCTGGGCGCCGTCCTGCCGCTCGCCTGGGTCACGCTGGCGCGGTCGTCGTTGTACCACGAGGTCCGCCATCTCCTGTTCACGATCCCGCCGCTCACGGCGCTGGCGGGCGCCGCACTGGAGGGCCTGCTGCGGCGGACGCTCGACCGCCGCGGCGCGCGGCGGTGGGCCGTGGCGGCGTACTTGGGGAGCAGCGCGGCGTGGCAGGCGGGCCTCATGATCCGGCTGCACCCCTGTGAGTACGTCTACTACAACCAGCTCGTCGGCGGGCTGCCGGGCGCGGCGGGCCGCTACGAACTCGACTATTGGTGCGCGTCGTATCCGGAGGCGGTCCGGGAACTTGTCGCGCGGTTGCGGCGCGAGGCGGGCGCATCGTTCCCGGCCCGCCGGTTCCGGCTCTTCGTCTGGACCCAGGAATGGACCGCCGAGCACTGCTATCCGCCGAATTTCGAGACCGTGCGCAGTCCGGCCCGCGCCGATTTCGTGCTCGGCACGACGCAGGTCCCGTGGGACAGCCTGATTCCGGGGACGACGATGTTCGCGGTACGGCGCCTGGGAGTCGATCTATGTCGGGTGAAGGACATGCGCGGCGCTAGGCGTCGGAGTACTGGAGAATCTCCTCCAACGTCGTCGTTCCCGCGAGCATCTTGTGGATCGCGTCCTCGTAGAGTGGAACCATCCCTTCGGCGAGCGCCAGCTTCCTGATCACCGGGGCGGGCCGCCGCTCCACGATCAGGTCTCGGATGGGGTCCGTGATCTCGAACGCCTCGGCGAAGACCGTCCGGCCGCGGTAGCCGGTGTTGAAACAGTTGCGGCACCCCTTGCCGCGCGACACCTTGAGGGGGCCCTGGCGCAACTGGTGGGGGAGGTCCGGAATGTCGCCCGAGGCGTACGTGACCTCGGTCTTGCACTTCGTGCAGATCGTCCGCGCCAGGCGCTGGGCGACGATGCAGCGGAGCGTCGAGGCGAGCAGTGCGGGCTCCGCGCCCAGATCGAGCAGCCGAGCCACGGCCGAGGGCGCGTCGTTGGTGTGCAGCGTTGAGAACACGAGGTGTCCCGTGAGCGAGGCTCGGACCGCGATCTGGGCCGTTTCGAGGTCGCGGATCTCGCCCACCATAATGATGTCGGGGTCCTGCCGCATGATCGAGCGCAGGACGGCCGCGAACGTGAGGCCGATGTCGGCAAACACCTGGTGTTGCGTGATCCCCTCGAGCTGGTACTCGACGGGGTCTTCGACCGTGACGATGTTCTTCTCGCGCGCGTTGAGCGAGGAGAGGGCGCTGTAGAGCGTCGTGCTCTTGCCGGATCCGGTCGGCCCGGTGATGATGATGATCCCGTGCGGGCGCGTGATGTGGCGGCGGATGAGCCCCTGGTCCCGCGCGGAGAATCCCAGGTGCGGCAGCTCCAGCACCACCGCGCTCTTGTCGAGGATTCTCAAGACGACCTTCTCGCCGAAGTAACCGGGGTTGGTGGCGACGCGGAAGTCGATCTCGCGTCCGCTGACGACGATGTGAAAACTCCCGTCCTGGGGGAGCCGCCGTTCGGTGATGTCCATCTTGCACATGATCTTGAGGCGCGAGATCACGGAGGGCGCCAGCGCGAGCGGGATCCGCTGGAACTCGTGCAAGAGGCCGTCCACGCGGTAGCGGACCGCGAGGTGGACCTTGGTCCACTCGAGGTGGATGTCGCTCGCGCGCCGCTGGAGGGCCTGCAGGATGATGAGGTTCACGGCCTTGACGGCCGGGGCCTGCTCCGCGACCTCGTCCAGGCTTCCGATCTCCAGGCCCAGCTTGCGGGTGAGCTGGAGCCCCTGGTCGGTGACGCCCTCGAGGAGACGCTGAAT
>CAYHEI010000083.1:0-9556 GCA_964355385.1 uncultured bacterium
GTACTACGCCTATCTCTGGAACGGCCTGCTGCGCGCCTACTTCGAGCTCGTCCGCGCCGGCCACCAGCTCGCCACGAACCTCCATGCGGACTCGCTCGACGCCGCCCGGCGGCAGGTCTGCGTGGACAACGGGGTGCCGGAAGGGGACTTCAACCGGATGCAGCTCATTCTTTTCATTCATTGGGACGGCGCGAACCGGCGGGAGATCGCCGAGGTCTGGGAGTCGGATGGCGCGTCCTCGCATCGGCGGATCTTCGCCGCCGGCACGCTGGAGCGCGGCGCGGTGCGGCTGGCGGCGGCGGGCGTCCTGGCCGCCGCGACCGGCACGCTGGAGGCGCTCCTCCGCTCCGGCGCGCGCACGATCGGGGAGGTGCGCCGGTTCCTGACGGCCTCCCCCGGGGAGGCCTGACCAGGGCAACATGCTATAATTCATCATCGTGACATTCGATGAACAAGGGGTTCACGATGGGGCGAAGGGTTGGAGGACCTGAGGATCGAGTGAAAGCGTCATCGCTCTTGCTGATCGGTGAGCACACTTTGCTGCGCGCCTTCCTGCGCGCCTGGCTGGGCCGGTTCGACGGCATGCGCGTGGTGGCCGAAGCGGACGACGTGAAGCACACGATGCAGCTCGTGCGCAGGCACAAGCCCTCCCTGGTGCTGATGGACTTCGACACGATCCAGGGCGCCAGCCTGGAAGTGCTGACCCGGATTCGCGCGGAACACCCGGGCGTGAAGGTGATCATCTACTTCGCCTACTCCCACGACCAGTTCACGATCAAGCTCATCCGGGCGGGCGCCGCCGGGTATGTGGTGAAGAGCGCGGGCTCCGAGGAGATGGAGAACGCGATCAAGACCGTGATCGGCGGGGGCGTCTATCTCAGCCCGGGCTTCCTGCGGTCGCTCGGCACCGCGGTGCTGCGGGAAGGCCTGCCCGACAAGGAAGGGAAGACGCTGAGCCCCCGGCAGGCGGAGATCCTCAAGCTGGTCGCGCTGGGCCTGACGACGAAGGCCGTGGCGTACGAACTGAAGATCAGCGCCAAGACTGTGGATGTCCATAAGCAAGTGCTGATGAAACGGCTCGGCGTGCAGAGCACGACCGGGCTGGTGCGGTACGCGATCCGCTCAGGGGTCGTTCCGGCGTAACGCCTCGATCCTGCTGCTAGCCCGGATTGTTCATGAACCACTTCGTGCTTCATGAACAATCCGCCCCAAAGGGCTTCGACTCGGCCCCGGCGGGGCCTCGCTCAGGGCTAGCCCTGAGCAAGGTGCGCAGCACCGCGTCGAAGCCTGACAGAACGGATCTTCCGTTCTGTCAGGCGTAATATTCTCAAACCGAAAGGTTTGTGAATAATGCGGGCTAGGTAATTCCCCCGGCGCGCTAGGTAAGTCAGACCCACCCCGCTAAGGAGATTCCCAGGTATCCTCCTTTCCGTTCCTCCGCTACGGTGGTCCCATGGAATCGCCCCTCGTCGGGGAGCAACCTGCCGGGGGAGGGGCGGAAGGAACACGCTCATGAACAAGAAGCGGCCGGCAACGAAGAGGACGCGGTCGACACGGGGACTCGGCGTCGGCTTGAGCCGGGCGACCCTGACGTTCAACAAGTCCTCACGCCCGGGCCGGGGGAGACCGGGCGCGAAGCGCGGTGCCATTCGTGCAACGCTCTTTGCGCTCACCCAAGGGAGATCGTCATGCTGAAGACCAGACTGGGCGCGCAGGACAACGCGGGCAGCGTCATCCGCGCCATTCTCAATTCCCGGCTGGCCGACGTGGTCGAGGCATGGCTGCAGGGCAAGCAGGCGCGGTGGGGCGTCGCCGGGCCGGTGTGCGCCGCGTTGCATGCGCTCTTCGGGCAGATCGCCACGGAGGTGGAAGCGGATGCGGCCGCGTGGCCGTTCCCCCTCCAGGCGTCTCCGGCGGACACCGCGGAGGGCCAACGGCAGCTCGAGGCGCTGGCCCGGGGCCTGGCCGGCTTCGCCGTCCAGGTGCGCCGGGACATCGAGCGGTGCAGCCGGGCTTCCGACGCCGTCTCGGCGGTGCTGCTGACGGAGGTCTTCAAGGAAGCGGAGAACTATCTGTGGTTCGTGGACGCGCATCTCCGGACGCACGCGCCGGAAGCGCCACTCCAACTCGCCGGACGTCGCGAAGACGCGGAGCAGTTCGCCATGAGTGGAGCCCCGGCGCGGACGAGCTGACGCACCTTGCCTGAGGTGACAAGATTCCGGTACGCCTTCGCCCTCACGCAGGTACCCGCAGGCCGCTGACCGCGATGACGCGGTTACGGCCGAGGGTCTTGGCCCGGTAGAGCGCCTGGTCCGCGGCCTCGTGCAGGCCATCGGAGTGGGAAGGATGTCCGGGATCTCCCGGCAGCCGTTCGTGCTAGGGCGGGAGACCGTGGCGGTCCAGCCACGCAAGCAGCGCGCGGACGCTTCCCGTGGCTACCGCGACGCTGGTGTCGGCCGCGCCGTAGTAGAGCCGCACCGTGTCTCCGTCGGGCTCGACCGTCCAGCCGCAGGGGAAGACGACCTTCCCGACGTCGCCGTGGATCTCGTAGCTCTCTTCCGGCCCGAAGAGCCACTCCGCGCCACGCAGGAGGCATCGTCCGGGATCCGCGCGGTCCAGCAGCGCGACGCCGACCCGGTAGAGGCACCCGGCCGCGTTCATCCGCACGCCGTGATAGAGCACCAGCCAGCCGCGCGCGGTTTCGAGGGGCGGGGGCGAGAGCCCGATCTTGCCGGCGTCCCACCAGGCGCCCGTGCGCGCGGGGAGGACGATCCGGTGGCGGCCCCAATGCACGAGGTCGGGGGAGGACGAGATCCAGACGTGCGCGCCCGTGGGGCTGACCGGGCGGTGCAGAAGCGCCCAGGCGCCGCCGAGGCGGACCGGAAAGAGCGCGGCGTCCTTGTCCTCCGGCGGCATGATCATGCCGTGCCGCTCGAATGTCCGGAAGTCCTTGGTCAGCGCCAGCGAGACGCCCGGACCGCCCGGCGAGTAGGACGTGTACAGGACGGCGTATCGCCCCAGTTCGGGCACGAACGTGATCCGCGGGTCTTCGACGCCCCAGGCCTCTTCCGGATGGTCCGGCAGGTCGGGGAACAGGGTCGGGTGGGGGTCGATACTCCAGCCGTCCAGGCCGTTGGCCGACCGCGCCGCGGTCAGGTGCGAGTGGCCGCGAAAGTCCTCCACCCGGCACAGGAGGAGCGTCGTGCCGTCGGGCAGCCGCGTGGCGCCGGCGTTGAACACGGTGTTCACCGGATAGGGCCAGTCCTTCGCCGCAAGGATAGGATTGCCCGCGTGGCGGACGAACAGCGGTGGGTGCCCGGGCGAGATCATGGCACGTCCACGGCCGGGATGATGTTCTCGGCCAGCCGCATCTCGACGAGCGAGAGCAGGAAGGCCAGGGTCGATTCCGCCCCCTGGTTCTGGTTGACCCGGTCCTGGTGCAGGCCGTCGCGGCAGCCACCGGTCGCGGCGTCGTGCAGCGGGAGCTTGAGATCGTTGCGCCCCATGAACCAGTCGAAGGCCACCACGGCCTCCTTGTGCCAGCGCGCGTCGCCGGTCAGCCGGTGCGCCTCCAGGCAGGCCGAGATCATGCTCTGCGCCTCGATCGGCTGCTGATCGAACCGCGCCCGCGTCCCGCCCCGGCGGTAGAATCCGTTGGAGCCGACCGGGACGAAGTGGCCGCCGTCCGGGCGTTGCAGCCGGGCCAGCCAGTCCAGGGAACGGAGTCCCGCCTCGAACATTTCCGGCCGGTCCTTCATCCCGCGCCCGCAAATCAGCATCGCGTGGGGCAGCATGGCGTTGTCGTAGCTCAGGACGTCCTCGTACCACGGCCAGTCCGGCGTGCTCACCCGCCGGAAGTGGTCGAGCAGGCGGTTGGCGAGCGTCTCGCGCGCGTTCTGGACGTCGCGATCGCCCGCGAACCGCCGCATGTACTCCTGGACGGCCAGCAACGTGAAAGCCCAGGCGCGGGGCGAGGTCGCATCCAAGGTGCTGCGCAGGGCCCGGTCGAAGAGAATGCCGGCCGGTCCCCGCAGGCCCTCGTTGCGGGAGCGGCCCAGCACGATGCCCAGCGCCCACAGCGCCCGGGTGGCGGCATCCTCCGAGGGCTTCCGGTCGTTCCAGTTCCGCTCGTAGGAGAGCACGTTGCGGAACCGGCCCGTGCCGGAGTCGAACGCGTACCACAGGAACGCCAGGTAGCGGGCGGCCAGGTCCCGCGCCAGCGACGAGCCCTCGTCCTGCAGCTCCTCGAGCAGCACGGCGAGGACCAGCGCGCGGGCGTTGTCGTCGGTGGTGTACCCGTGGCTGAAATCCGGGACGGCGAACACCGCGTGCTGGAAGATGCCGGTGTTGTCCGTGAGCCGCCGGAGGTGGTCGAGCTTCATGAGCGGCAGCTCCCGCGGCCGCTCGTGCAGCGTGACGAACACGCCGGCCGGTCCCATGCGCCGTTCGTGCCGGGCCTGGGCCTGTTCGAAGCTCCGGGTGTAAAGCCGCGCAACTTCCGGCCAGATCATCTCCCGCCCGCGCATGTAGGCGCGCTTGCGCATGGCGTGGCGGGCGGATTCTTGGTCGAGCAGCTCGATGACCCGGGCGGCGAGGGCGGGCGGATCGTCGAAGGGCACCAGCGCGCCGCACTCGTCGGCCAGCAATTCCTGGGCGTACCAGTAGGGGGTGGACACGACCGCCTTGCCGGCCCCCAGGGCTTGAGCCAGGGTCCCCGAGACGATCTGGGCCTCGTTCGGGTAGGGCGAGATGAAGAGGTCGGCGGCGCCGAGGAACTCCAGCAGTTCGTCGCTGCTCACAAACCGGTTGTGAAACACCACGCTGCCCTCCACGCCAAGCTCCACCGCCTGCTGTTCGAGCCCCACGCGATAGGATTCGCCCTCCCGGCGCAGCAGGTGCGGGTGGGTGGCGCCGACCACGAGATAGACCACGTTGGGATGCCGGGCCAGGATCGCGGGCATGGCCGCGATCACGTTTCCGAGGCCCTTACCGGGCGAGAGGAGGCCGAACGTGAGCAGAACAATCTTGCCCTCGACCTTGAACTTGTCCTTGTAGAACGTCGGGTCGATGTAGGGCACGTTGGGGATGCCGTGGGGGATGAAGTCGATCTTCTCCGCGGGAATGCGGTAGATCTCGCGAAGGAACTGCTCGCCGCGGCGACTCATGGTGACCAGCCGGTCGGAGCATTCGCTCAGCCCTTCGATGACCTTGCGCTGGGCCGGGTCCGGATCGCGCAGGATCGTGTGCAGCGTGGTCACCACGGGCATGCGCAGGTCGCGCAGCAGCGCCAGGATGTGGCTCCCGGCGGGACCGCCGAAGAGCCCGAACTCGTGCTGGAGGCTTACCGTCTCGATTCCGTTGGTGTTCAGGAAGTCGGCGACGCGGCGGTAGGCCGCGATCTCCTTCTCGGCGATCTCGTAGCGCACCTCGGCGCCGTACGCGTACCCCGGCTCGTCGTCGGTCACGGCGACCTGGATGAGCTCCGCGGCGTGGTCGAGCGCCGCGAGCGCGCCGCGCAGGTCCGCGGTGAAGGTGGCGATGCCGCACTTGCGCGGCAGACTGCTCCCGATGAACGCGATGCGGCGCGGGGCTTGGCGTCGTTCCGTGAACATGGTGCACCTCGTGCGTGGGGGAGCGATGGTATTCCGGAGGGAGACGGGTCCGCCGTGCGCGGGAGGATCGCCCGGGGGAATCTCACCCCCATTATCCGCCCATCCGCCGCCCGATGCCATCGCCGGTCTTGTATTTCCCGCGTGCGCGGTGTATGATCAATCCGTAGTCGGCGTTGGTGCCGGCTGGTCCTGCCTCGCGCCCTTCACTTCTCCGATCTCAGATCGATCTCATCACGTCTTGATCAGCCAGCCGCGCAGTTTCCCGGTCCGAGGTCGGGCGCGGCGAGGTCGTCCCCGCTTCCTGCCCCGGGGCAGGTCGCATGGCCGGTGTCGATGAAGTGCGTGTCGCATCGTTCAGGGGGCTTGGCGCCCGGGGGGGGACGCCCCCTCGGAGCCGCCGGCTCTCCGCCCGGAATCCGCCGCATCCAATCAATCCAGGAGGTGTCGCATCATGCCGATCGTCTTGTCTCCGCTCGTCTCGTCGCAGGGCCACCGGGACTACGTGCTCGCGGGCTTCGCCGAGGCGGTGTGGCTCCGGTTGACCAGCCTGCCTTCGCTGGAAGTGCTGCCGAGTTCGCTCTTCGTGGAGATCGCCGACGTGATCCAGGAGCTCGCCGCCCGCCGGCTGATCGCGGTGGATGGGATGGGCGCCGGACCCCGGCTGGTGCACTTCCCCGGTCCGGGCGGTTTCGAGGGTTTTCAGGTGGAGCTGGCCGGAGCGATCGTGTGCCGGCTGGAAGGCCAGCTCGGCCATGCCAACGACCTCGACCTCATCACCCGTATCCTGCCCACGGCGCTTGCGGACACTCTCGTCCAGGTTCCGCGGCCCGGCACCGTCGCGCACGTCGAGGAATACCGGCTCATCAGTTCGCGCTAGCGCGCGCGGACCCCAAGGCCGGCCGCCTACTTCCGCCGGAGGCCGACTTCCTTTCTCATCTTCTCCAGGTTCTCGTTGAGATCGAACCAGCCGTACTTGAACCCCGCGTAGTCGGGGCCGCTCATGGCCGCCGCGTACCGGACCGAATTGGCGTAGAAGAGCCATTGCCGCATCCAGAGGAACTCCAGCGGCTCGTCGAACGGGTTGGCGGAGGAGGCCTGGCCCCGTTTCCAGCCTTCTTGCATGATCGCGGTGGCCGCCCCGACCATCGCGTCCGCGTCGGCGATGGCCGCGTGCATCAGCGTGAAGTGGCCTTCGGTCCAGCCGGAGGAGTGGCATGCGCGGCAGACGGATTTCATCACTCCGGACCGGCGCGCCTGCTCGCCCGCGTCGATCAGGAACTTCGACGCGGGCTTCCCGCCGAACGTCACGGGCAGGGCCAGTCCATCCGCGTTCCTGATGACGTGGGTGCGGCCGGACTTCGGCTGGGGATGGGAATAGATGAGGCCGAACAGGCGGACCCAGAGCCGTCCGCCGAAGTCGTGGTTCCGCGCCGCGATCTCCTCGCCGTCCGCGGAGGCCAACCCGGACATGTGGCACGCCGCGCAGGTGGGCGCGCGGAAATCCCTGCCCGGAACCCAGGGCACGCTTTGCCAGTCCCAGGTGTCTCCCTCCGAGAGGAAGATGTTCCCGTGTTTGCTCTCCGACCAGACGTCCCAGGCCGGGACGTCCGGCGCCAGGTGGCACTGCGCGCACGTGTACGGCTTCCGGGCGACCTCGATGGAGAACCCGTGGCGGGGATGGCAGGACGTGCAGGCGCCCCGGCTGCCGTCCGGATTCATCCGGCCCACGCCCTGGTTCGGCCAGCCTTCCAGGTCCGGGACCTCGATGCTGCCCAGCGCGGAGTCCACGGTGCGCATGCCCCGCACCTTCACCTCGGTCCCGTGACAGGCGAAGCAGCTCGTCGCCTGGGCGCTCGGACCGGAAGCGATACGCGTCACGGTCCGCCCCTCGACGCGGTGCGTCGCGGTCAGGGTGTCCACGAGGCCGTGGTAGGTGGGGTTCTCCCGCAAGTTGTCCAGGGCGTGGGCCTTCTTGCTCTCCGCGTACTGCTCGGCCTCGGTCCGATGACATGTCCGGCAGTCGTCCGGAGACACCACGATCGAGATCGTGAACCCGAAGTGGTCGAAACGGTCCGCGTGCCGCTCCGGATTCAACCCGTGGCATTCGAAGCAGCCCACGGCCGTCGGCCGCAGGCGCTCGGGCACGTCGGGGGAGGAAAGGCGCCGTGTCGCCTCGGGGAGCACCAGCGCCGCGGCCGGCGTCACCCGCCGGTGGCGGCCGCGTTCCCAATCGGCGACGATCCCCGGCGTGACCGTCCGGTGGCACTCCAGGCAGGCCTGGGTCGTTTCGCTGAGCGGCGCGGCGGACGCCGCCTCGGCCCCCCGCGCCGGAACCGGATACGCCGCGGGCAGCACGAGGGCGACCGCCCACAGGCCCAAGGCCGCGGCTCCGGTCACGGCGTTCGCGCGTCCCGTCCGGCGGCTCGCCGTGGAACTACGCAAAGGGGTTCTCGGACGGATAGCGCGCTCCCGCCTGGACCGGGACGTCCACGGTGACGCCGAGCATCCGCAACGCGTCGAACAGGATGCCGCCCGAACGCGTGTACCCCAGCACCGCGTGGTGCGGGTACTGGTGCTCGAGCATGACGTGGCGGTAGAACCGCCCGAACCCGGGGCAGCCGATCACCCCGATGGACCCGAACGAGCGCGGGTCGGCCTCGAGCACGTCGCCCTCGATGACGTACCCGCGCGTCTGCCCCCGCGAGTTGTGGACCAGGCGGAAGACGGTGACGGCGCCGGGCCTGAGCGTTCCCTCCAGCGTGCCGACCGTGATGTCCGGCTTCTTCCCGGGCTCCATCAGCCGGTGCATGATGAGCTGGTACTTCATCGCGAACCCGGGGCAGAGCAGGCACGACGCGGTGTTGCCGCAGTGGAATCCCATGAACAGGTCTTCCCGGGGCACGCCCTTCAGGTCCGCGATGGGCAGGTCGTCGGGCACCGTGTTGTTGATGTCGAGGAAGGCCACGGGATGGTCCGCGGCCAGCTGGACCAGATACTCGGAGACCGCTCCGTAGATGTCGGACTCGCACGCGACCGGGATGCCCCGCGCGGCGAGCCGGCTGTTGACGAAGCACGGCACGAACCCGAAACCGGGTTCGAAGCCCGGCCAGCACTTGTTGGCGTACACGGCGAAGGACCGGGCGCCGAGATTGCGCTTGTGGAACTCCGTGAGCGCGAGCTCGTACTGCGCCAGCTCGCGGAGCTTCCCGGGATGCTTGTTGCCCGCGCCCAGCTCCCGCGCCATGTCCTTGGCGATCGCCGCGATCTCCCTGGTCCGGCCCGCCATGGATTCGTAGAGCAGATGGAGGTCGAGCTCGGAGTTCTCCATGACTTCGATGCCCAGATCGTAGAGCGGCTGGATCGGCGCGTTGCACGCGTAAAAGTCTTGCGGGCGCGGCCCGAAGGAGATGACCTTGAGGCCTCGCACGCCGACGAGGACCCGGGCGATCGCGGAGAACCGCCGGAGGGACTGGGCGACCTCGCGGGCCGAGCCGATCGGACGCGGCGGGAGGTACGGCGTCAGGCGGCGCAGTCCGGTGTTGAGCACCGCGCTCAGCATGCCGCAGAAGGCGTCGCCCCGGCCGTTGATGAGGTCGTGTCCGGTTTCTTCCGCGGCTCCCACCAGCATGAACGGGACGCCCAGCTCCCGGGCCAGGATCGTCGTGGGCCCCTCGGGGCCGAAGTTGCCGAGGTAGATGGCGAGCGCGTTGACGCGCTTCGCCCGCAGTTCCGCGACGGCCTTGAGCGCGTCGGTTTCCGACTCGACGATCGTCGCGGCCGGGTGGACCGCGATCCCCTCGCGCCGGCACTCCGCGAGCACCGCGTCCCGCCGCCGCTTGGCGAGCGCCATCGGGAAGCAGTCCCGGCTCACCCCCACCAGTCCCAACCTGACTTCCGGAACATTCACGAGTTTCATGCGGGAGATCGGAAGAGCACACGTCTGA
>CAYHEI010000084.1:0-9552 GCA_964355385.1 uncultured bacterium
GAATCCTCCAGCCGGGTCGTTCACTTGCCCACAGCGCGCGGGACGGAGACGATCCTCCTCGCGGAGGACGCGGCGGCCGTCCGGGAATTCGCCTCACTCACATTGCGGAACAGCGGCTACGACGTTCTGGAAGCGGCCAACGGCCGCGAAGCGCTGGACCTCGCCGAACGCCATGCCGGCCGGATCGCCCTCCTGGTCACGGACGTGGTGATGCCCGGCATGGGCGGCCGCGAACTCGCCGGGCGCCTGGGGCAGATCCGTCCCGGTCTCCGCGTCCTCTACGTGTCGGGCTACACCGACGATGCCATCGTCGATCACGGCGTGCTCGAAGCGGGGGTCGCCTTTCTGCAGAAGCCGTTCACGTCAGCAGGACTGGCCCGGAAGGTCCGGATGGTGCTGGACGCGGCGTGAGCTGGTGAGGATGTGAAGATGGGGCCATACATAAGACCATAACGGCGCTTCAGGATTGAGCATAGGCAGAGGATGGGCCCGCCGCAGTGGAAGAATCAGGGAATGGGCTCATACTTAAGTATGACCCCCACCCCGCTGAATATCTCCTGAGCGAAGGGGCCTTGTGACCGAGTCGAAGGGGTCTCTGTGGTCTCTTTTCTTGCGAACGCGACGTGCTGTACCAAACGCTACTAGATTAGCGTTTGGTACATCGCGTGCTACAATGCCCCCATGGCGATACGCAGGTATTGGCAAGGGCTCGTGGAGAGGGCCTGGCGGGACAGGTCGGTCGTCTGGCTGTCCGGCGTCCGGCGGGCCGGCAAGACGTACCTGTCGAAGTCCCTGCCCCGCGTCCGCTACTTCGACTGCGAGATTCCCCGCGTTCAGATGGCAATGGAGGATCCGGAGAGGTTCCTCTCCCGGCTGGGGCGGGGACGCGTGGTGCTGGACGAGATACACCGGCTGGCCAATCCCTCGCAACTGCTCAAGATAGCGGCCGACCATTTTCCCGCTGTCCGCATCCTTGCCACCGGCTCGTCGACTCTCGGGGCCTCCCGGAAGTTCCGCGACACGCTCACCGGGCGGAAGACATCGATATGGCTCACGCCCATGACCCTTGGGGACATGCGCGACTTCCGCCGGACGGATCTGCTGCACCGCATGGTGTTCGGGGGCCTGCCCCCGCTCTTTCTTCAGACAAGGCTTCGCGAGGAGTTCTTCCGGGAATGGATGGACGACTACTGGGCGAGGGACATCGAGGAGCTCTTCCGCATCCAGCAGAAAGCCCCCTTCGCAAAGTTCGTCCAGCTCCTGATGCACCAAAGCGGCTCCATGTTCGAGGCCACCAGTTTCGCCAGGCCGTGCGAGGTCAACCGCATGACCATCACGAACTACCTCGCCATCCTGGAGGGAACGCATGTCGCATATGTGCTTCGGCCGTTCAGCTTGCGCAGGGCGATTGAGATAGTTGCCGCTCCCAAGGTGTACGCTTTCGACACGGGATTCGTAAGCTACTTCAAGGGATGGACCCGCCTCACCGCCGAGAACCGCGGCGCCCTGTGGGAACATATCGTCCTGAACGAAATCAACGCGGCGATCCAGGGCCGCCCGGTCTTGTACTGGCGCGACAAGCATGGAAACGAGGTGGACTTCATCATTCCGCGGCACGGCAGGCCGCCCATTGCCATCGAGAGCAAATGGTCGGCCAGGGCATTCAACCCCGGCGCAATGCTGTCATTCGCCCGGGCGCATCCAGGCTCCGTTCTTGCCGTCGTCGCCCGGGATGTCAACCGCCCGGCGCAAATGCGGTTCGGCCAGAACACGGTCTTGGCGTTGCCGGCTTCGGGGATTCCACCGCTCATCGCGGGATAGCGGGCCCGGGAGGAGCCGATCCAGGACCATACACCCGGTCGCTGACGGCGTTAGGATCGTGATGCGGCCCCGGCGCTTCAAAGCGATGCGGAATTTGTTAAGTATGACCCTCCACCCGACGAGAGAGCCAGGATGCGGTCGAGGCGGAACACCCGCACGTCGCCGCGCAGGCCGCAGAGCGCGCGCATCCCGAGAAACTTCCGGCCGCGATACTCCATCTCGCCGACCTCGCGCGGGGAGACCGTGCGGGTGGAGCGCTCGTCGGTGGCCTTGAGGTAGATGATCGTCAGCTCCGTCCCGGCGCGGATCGCCTCCGTGATGACTTCCAGCTTCCGCGCCACGGGCAGGGCCTTCTCGGCGCGCGCGTACTGGTATCCCGTGACGAACTGCACGATCCGCCGGTCCACGAAGACCTCCTCGCGGCGCAGCGGGCGGCGCAGCGTGAGGCCCTCCAGCGTGGTGCAGCGGGAGAGCGCCACGTACACCTGGCCGGTGGCGAAGACCCGCGCCCCCAGGTCCACGATGACCCGGTCGAAGGACTTGCCCTGCGACTTGTGGATGGTGACGGCCCAAGCCAGGCGCAGGGGGTACTGGGTGTAGGATCCCGCGGGCTCGGTGTCGAGCCGCTTGGCGCTCCGGTTCCAGACGTAGCGGAAGAGGTCCCACTTGCGGAGCCCCACCGCGGCCTTGGTGCCGTCTGTGAGCGCGACGTGGAGCTCGTCCGGCTCGTTCTTGTGCCGGAGGATCCTCGTCACCCGCCCCATGCTGCCGTTGACCCACCGGCCCTCGCCGTCGTTGCTCACCATCATGATCTGGGCGCCCGGTTTGACGGCCAGCTCTTCCGGGGCGGGCGGCGTGCGCCGATCCATCGCGCCGGAGGACGCGCCACGGTACGTGCGGGCGGCGCCCGGCAGCGCGGCGAGCCGGCGGGCGTTGATGTCGTCGGCGGCGCGGTTGGTCGGGGTGAGGCAGACGACCAGTTCGTCCGGCGCGGGCTCGTGCCCGGGGTCCACGCGGGCGTTCAAGACCGCGAGCTGCCCGGCCGTGACGGTGTTGTTCCGGATCGCGTTCAGGATGGCGATGAAGGCCGCGTCCTTCTGGCGGTACACGCGCTCCAGCTCGACGAAGTCCAAGTCCAGCTCCTTGAACGCGTGGGCACCGAAGAAATACGGGTTGGGATAGCCGACCCGCAGCGCCGCACGGTCGTGCGGGGTGAGCACCGGGGGGAGCTGATACAGATCGCCGATCAGGATCATCTGCGTGCCGCCGAACGGCTGCCCCTTCCGCCGGCCGTTCAGCCGCAGAAAGGCGTCCACGCAGTCCAGGAGGTCCGCGCGCACCATCGAGACCTCGTCGATGACGACCGCGTCCAGGTTGGCGTAGAGATTCCGGTTCCGGACCTCCTCGACCGACTCGGGCGTGACGTCCGGGCCGAAGCGGAAGAACGAGTGGATGGTTTCCCCCTCGACGTTGAGGGCCGCCACGCCGGTCGGCGCCAGCACCGCGACGCGTTTGTTCGTCCGGCCCCGGAAGTACGACAGCAGCGTGGACTTGCCGGTGCCCGCCTTGCCGGTCACGAGGAGGTGACCGGAGGACGCCTCCATCAGCTCATGCGCGCGGCGGAACTCCGGGTTGAGGTCGAGCGTCGCGGGGAGGACCGTGGCGGAAGTCACGGCGCGAGACCCATGGGCCCATCTTACGCCTCCGGCCCTGCGACCGGAGGTTTACGCGCCGCCCGCTTTCTGATTCAATCGATGGGGGGAGCCGAATGCGCCGCGCCGTGACGCGGAGGAGGAGTACGACGTCCGCACCGTTTCGAGGGTGGTCGCTCGCGATCCTGAGCGTGCTCGCGGCGTCCGCGGTCCGCGCCGAGTGCGTCTACGACGTGCTGCCGAATCCGCTCCCCCCGTTCGACGGCGACACGCTCTATCCGAACTGGACCAGGGCGCCGACGGCCGAGTTCACGCTCGCGGAAATGGACCGGACGCTGGGCTGCGCGAGCGGCCCGATCGTCGGCATCACGATCTTCAACTACGGCACCGCGTCGGGCGGCGCGGCGGGGGACATCCGCGCCGTGTACTTCAAGCTGACGTGCGGCGGAACCAACCCCGGCACCTTGACGATGACGTACGCGGGACTCTACTCCGACGGCGCGACGACGCACCCGGCGTGGACCTGGGCGGGGTCCATCCCGTTTTCCAGCGATCCGTGCGGGAACACGGGCGCGCCGGACAACGCGTGCCTGTGCAACGTGGACTTCCAGCTCTTCACCGACATCTCGCCGTGCCCGGTGGTGCCGGACGCGTTCGGGGACGCGCCGACGGTCGAGCTGGGACCGGGGTACAACGAGGTCATGTCGGGCACGATCCTCATCCAGACCGGCGGCATCCGGGACGACGGCGCGGTCTGCGGGTGCATGGCCCCGTGGGGCGTCGTCTCCGACCCGGCGATCAAGAGCATCCGGTACGTGAAGAAGTCGGCGAACAAGGACACGGCGGCGCCCGGAGATCCGCTCACCTATACGATCTACTGGTCGAATCCGGGAAGTTCGCCGCTGAACTGGATCACGGTCCTGGACACGATTCCCGCGTACATGCACATCGTGCCCGGTTCGGCCAATCCGCCGGCGGACGTGGGGTTCGATCCGGATCCGGGACCGCCCACGCGCCTGCGGTGGACGTTCAACAATCCCGCCGGAACCGGGACGCGGGCCATCACGTTCCAGGCGACGATCGACTGGGGCAACGGCGAAGCCTTCGAGCCGGGATCGGGCGACCTGGCGGCGCCGGAGGGATCGTTCATGTCGAACTCGGCGGACATGGCGTGGGATCCCCCGGCCGCGTGCGCCCGGTCCGGCCAGACCTCGAACGCGGTCACGACCGTCGTGCAACGCTACCTGTTCTGGAAGGTCGGGGACCAGGACATGCTCTTCGCCGCGAAGCCGGGCATGCCCGACGACGAGATCATCTACGACCTGTTCGTGCGCAACGTCTCGACGCTCCGGACGTGGTGGAACGTCCGGATCTGGGACACGGTGCCGCCGCAGATCGACGCGTGGGCGCCCAACATGGGCTTCGAGGATCCCTGCCTGGGCTGGACCATGAGCCCGTCCGGATGCGCGGCGGCGTCGCCGGGGGCTGGGGTGTCCGGCGGCAACACGATCCTGAACTGGACGCTCGATCTGCCCCCGGGCGGGACGGGGACGCTGCGCTGGAAGGGCAAACTCAAGCCGACGACGGCGGGCGGAACGAAGGTGCGTAACCTGGCCTCGATTCAGTCCTACGGCTCGCCGCGGAAGGTGGGGGGGTCGGGCGACTCGCGCAACGAGCGGAGCTTCACGCACCAGGCCGAAGTCGTGCTCCGGACGACGTACGTCAGCTACGTGGGGTGGGCGGCCGGGGACAGCGGGCTGAGCGACTGCCCGGCACCGTGGACGACGTACTTCATCTCGTTCTTCCCGTTGAACAAGGCGGCCGATTTCGCCCTCTACAAGAAGTGGTGCGGGCAGGACGCGCTGTCCAACGGCGGCTGCGCGGCGTTCGCGACCAGCGGCGGCGTGAGCCCCTCGATCAACGAGTTCGTCGGGACCTGCACGGGCGGACCCGCGCTGGATTGGGAGATGGGCTGCAAGGCGGAGCGCGCGCCGGCCCGGTACGTTCCCAGCGTCCTGCTCGGGGGGATCGCCCCCGGCAGCCCGTTCAACTGGATTCACAAGATGGTGTCGAACGCCCCCGTCATTTGGGAGCTGGATACGTGCTTCTCGCACTCCGGTTCCGACGCGGACACCTATATCGGCGCCTCCTCGCTGACCTTCTCGGGCTACGTGCTCTACACCACGGCGCGGCGCGAGGAATCGAACACCACGCCCCAGCAGGACGACGTCCTGCATATCGTGAACACCGACGACGGCCAGCCAACGTCGATCTACGTGTTCGTCTGGGACGCGCCGACGCTCAAGTGGACCTTCATCCGCAATCAGGAGCTGTACAACGGCAGTCATTGGTCGCTCGAGCCGGGCATCCCGGGAGCGCCCGCCGTGCCCTGGCAGCACATCCGCGTTCTTTCGTCGAACACGCCGTTGATCGTGCACAAGGCCTTCGAGGGCATCGGGATCGGCGGGTCGTACAACGACCTGGGAACGCAGGCGCCCAACCGGGAGAACGGCGGCCTGGTGAGCGGAACGATCCCCGCGACGTTCTACCTCTACGCGGGCAACCTCACGTACAACGACGTGGCGGTCGTGGGCTGCGTCTCGAACGGCGGCGGGACCGCGAGCTACGAGATTTGGAAGTACAAGCCGGATGACCCGACCGCGCCGAATCCCAACACCCTGAATACGAGCGCCGACCTGGTCGGATTCAAGGGCGCCTGGTCGATGTTGTCGCCTGCCGAGACCGTGAACTGCGTGCTGGCGCCCTCGGGCGCTCAGGTGAATGCGCGCGTGTACGGCGCCAACTACACGAACGCCTATTTCGCCCCGCGGCTCGCGCTCTACAAGGTCGTGCTCAAGTCCGGCGGCCCGATCCAGACCTACTGCGGGCGGGCGATCATCGACAGCTATTCCGGCGGGAACATGATGCACGCGTCCCTGCCCGCGGGACAGCAGACGGGGTACGAGTACTGGATCAGCGACTACAGCCATGCGCACGACTGCAAGGCGGATTCCTACGCGTTTACGACCGTGAACGTGTACTGCCCCGTCGACGGCGAGGTGGTGCAGATGACCTCGGGCACGACGGGGGGGGCGCTCTGGGGCCCGATGAGCTACACGACCAACGGCGTGGATCAGTGCGTGTCGTTCCGGGCCAACACGCCGGTGAACGCGCCGAGCACCCGCAACTGGCGCATCAACGTCCCGTCGCTGAACGCGGTCATGGCCCAGTTCATCGCCTGCCACATCACGGAGAAGTTCTACACCGCCCCGTTCCTCCAGAAGAACGTGTACTACAACATCATCGCGCCGCCGGTCGTGTTCTCCGGACAGGCGTTTTGGATCACGATCGTCGTGATCGGGCCCAGCAACACGACCCTCATGACCTACGCCGGCACGTCGTCGTTTTCCTCGACGGACCCGGCCGCCCAGTTCCAGGGGCAGCCCATGGACTCGTACAACTACACCTGGACGACGGGCGCCGGGAAGGACAACGGCGTCCACCTCTTCATCAACGTGATCATGACCCAGCTCGGCTTGCAGACGATCGTGGCGTCCGACATCCTGGACGGGTCGATCACCGGGCTCTCCACGATCATGGTGGTCGGGGCCGACATCAAGCTGACCAAGCAGCCGCCCTTGCAGATCTCGGCTTCCGGCGACCTCGTGCAGTTCAAGATCTGCTGGAGCAACTACTCCACGGCGTCCGCGGGGTCCTTCACCATCACGGATGAGGTGCCCGACGGCACCATCTATCTCCCCGACGTTCTCTCGAACCATTTCTGCGGCGCGACGAAGGGGTTCGGCGCCGCCACTCCGGCCTACTCGACGGACGGCGGCATCGTCTACGCGACGATGCCCGCGGGAGGTCCGGCGACCACGGGGGTCACGAGTTTGCGCTGGACGATTCCCACCGTGGGGGTCGCCACCACCGGCTGCGTCTGCTTCAAGGTTACCGTGAACTGACCGCGGTGGAAGTCAGGCCGAGCGTATCTCAGAGCGCATACAGGGCCACCGCGGCGATGGCGGCCGCCGACACGCAACGGGCGAGCACGCCCAGCGCGTAGGCGCGGTCCGAGCGGCGCTCCACCGCCGTCGTGACGGGCCGGGTGCCGCCGTCCATGTTATACGTGCCGAACCAGCCGTGCGCGACGCAGAAATGCGTTCTCGCCTGCTCGAAACCCACGGCGGCGCCGAAGAGCGGAAGCGCCAACGCCAGCCGCCAGGCGGCGGGATATCCTCCGCGGCGCAGCCACCAGTAGGCGACGAGCGTCCCCGCGGCGAGGGCCGCGCCCCCGGTGAACCGGAACAGCCGCTCGCGCGGTCCGATGTTGCACAGGCCCGCATGATACGTGTCCAGCGCGCGCTCCAGCGCTTCGCGCAGCGGTTCGTCCGGCCCCACCGGCAAGTTCCTCGCCATCCTCGAATCAGTCTACCTGGAAGGGCGTTTCCAGGCCGGTGGAGGAATCGGGACCCACGGTGAGGCGATACCGGCCCGCCGGGACCACGGGTTTCAGGTCCGCGCCGATCGCGGCCAGATCCGCGCGGGGGATGGCGAATGGCACCGTCGCGACGCGGCCGGCCGCCACGCGCACGCGCCGGAAAGCCTTGAGCGCCTTCCGCGGCGCGCCGGATCCCGGCGCCGCTACGTAGCACTGCACGACCTCGTCGCCGTCGCGGGTTCCCGTGTTCGTGACGTCTACGGAGCCCGTGAGGGCCTCGCCCGGACCCAGGCGGGCGCGGTCCAGCCGCAGGACGCCGTACCGGAACGTCGTGTACCCCAGGCCGAATCCGAAGGGGAACAACGGGGGTTCTTTCGCGTACATGTAGGTCCGCCCCGCGGCGACGTCGTATTCGCCGAGCGGGGGGAGGGCGGACGTCGAGGCGGGGAAGGTGAGCGGCAGCCGCCCCCCGGGTTCCGCGTCCCCGAACAGGACCTCCGCGAGCGCGCTGCCGCCCTCCTCGCCGGGAAACCAAGCGTCGAGGACGGCGGGCGTCCCGGCGCGCAGCCAGGGCATCGCCACGGCGCTGCCCGCAACGAGCACCACGACGGTGCGGGGGTTGGCGTCGAGGACCGACGCGATGAGCAGCTCCTGATCCCCGGGCAGATTGAGATCGGGGCGGTCCCGCCCCTCGTTCTCGGTCTCCCGGTCCGTCCCCACGACGACGACGCAGGCGTCGGAACCGCGCGCCGCGGCCACGGCTTCGTCGAGCAACGCGCGATCCGGCTCCAGGTCCCAGCCGAGCGCGATCGAGGAATCGTTGCGCTGGTGGGAGTACTCGAGCACGAGGCGGACGGGCCGGCCGGCGACGAGCTCGACCACCGCGGTCTCGGTGTTGACGGGGCGGGCGTCCCACCGGTCGATGACCTTCCGGCCCCCCACGAAGAGCCGGATGCCGTCGTCCGCGGTGACCACCAGACGGCGGCGACCCGACGCCGGGCAGGTCAGCGTCGCGGTCCACCGCACCGAGTATCCGAGCGCGGGCATATCGGGGCCGGGCGGAGCCGCGCCCCAGTTGAACGCGACCTGTTCGTCGAGCCGGATGCCGAGGGGAGTCCCCTTGAGGTCCCGGTTCGGAAAATACTCGCCGCGGAGCCCGGGGCCGAACGCCGTTCCGGGAATCGGCGGACGACGCACGATCTCGCAACCGCGGGCGAAGCGCACCGCGATACGGGGGGCGGCGCGCGCCGTGATGCCCGCGAGCGGCGTCACGGCGCGCGTGAACCAGCCGCTGTAATCGCCGAAGCGGGTGACGTTCGCGCTCGGGCCGATCACCGCGAGCGAGCGCAGATCCCGTCCGAACGGCAGGAGCCCTCCGGGGTTCCGGAGGAGGACGAGCGATTCGCGGGCCGTCCGGCGCGCGAGGGCGCGGTGGGCCGCGGAGTCCACGACGGCGGTCGCCGTGGCCGCCCACCGGACGAGGGACGGCGGATCGAACTCCCCGAGCCGGAAGCGGGCGCGGAAGAGCCGCGTCACGGCGCGGTCCACGTCCGCCACGTCCGCCCGGCCGCCGCGCCCCGCGCGCGCGAGCGTGGCGCCGTACGCGTTTCCGCAATCAAGATCGCACCCCGCGCGGAG
>CAYHEI010000085.1:0-9514 GCA_964355385.1 uncultured bacterium
GGGGGGGGGGGGGGGGGGGGGGGGGGGGGGGGGGGGGGGGGGGGGGTGGGGTGGGCGGGGGGGGGGGGGGGGGGTTGGGTGGCGGGGGCGGGGGGGGCGGGGGCGGCGGGGGGGGGGGACGGCGTGGCGTCCGCGCCCGCGGCCTTGGAGTCGGCGGGCGCCGTGTCGGCTTTCGCGCTCTCCGCGTACCCGGGCTTGCGGTAGTCGGTGCTGTAAAAGCCGGAGCCCTTGAAGAGCAAGCCCGCGCCCGCGCCGATCAGCCGCCGGACGGGACGCGAGCACGTCGGGCACGTGGTCAGCGAAGCAGCGTTCATGCCGTGGAACGCCTCGAACTTGCCGCAGTGCTCGCAAAGATAGTCGTACGTCGGCATGGTCGTGATCCTTCTTGGAGCGGAGGTTATTGCGGCGGAGCCGCGGGGGCCGCTTGCGCCGGAGCGCCCGCGAGGGGGCGCCGTGTTCCGGCCAGCGTCAGCAGGACCGAGCTCAGGAGGAACGCGACGGCGAACCCGATCGTGATCTTCATGAGCAACGACTTGCTGCCGGCCGGCCCGAACCAGGTCTGCCCGGCCGAGGAGAGGAGGCCCATGCTCGCGCCCTTGCCTTGCTGAATCAGCACCGCGAGCATGAGCACGAGGCAGATCGCCACGTGCAGGATGACGAGCACCGTCATCATGACCCGCGCGCCTCGGCCGCGGCGCGGGCCAGGGCCGCGAAGCTCTTTGGATCCAGGCTCGCCCCGCCCACCAGCCCTCCGTCCACGTCCGCGACCCGGAGCAGCGCCGCGATATTGTCCGCCTTCACGCTTCCACCGTACAGGATGGGGATGACCGGGTCAACGGGATCGGCCCCGGTCTTGCGCAGGAACGCCCGAATGAACGCGTGGACCTCCTGCGCCTGCTCCGGCGTCGCGATGCGGCCGGTTCCGATCGCCCAGACCGGCTCGTACGCGACGACGAACTTCCGGACCAGGTCGGGAGCCAGCCCTTCGAGGCCGTACGTGAGCTGCGACCAGATCACCTGCTCGGTGCGCCCCGCGTCCCGCTCGGTGAGCGTCTCCCCCACGCAGACGATGGGCGTCAGTCCGGCCTGCACCGCGGCCTTCAACTTCTTGTTGACGACCTCGTCCGAATCGCCGAACAGGCGGCGCCGCTCGGAATGCCCGATGATCACGTGGGTGCAGCCGGCCTCCACGAGCATCCCCGGAGCGATCGCGCCGGTGAACGCCCCTTCGCCTTCCCAGTGCATGTCTTGCGCCCCGAGCACGATGTCCGATCCCGCGAGGGCGCCGTGCACGGCGTCCAGGGCGGTGAACGGCGGGCACAACCCCAAGCGGACGCGGCCTGCGAGCCCGGCGGTCTCCCGCCGGAACGCCTCGACGAATTCCCGCGCCTGGGCGCGCGTCTTGAACATCTTCCAATTCGCGACGATGAAGGCGGGAAGCTTCATCGCGCGTCCGTGAGGGCGGCAATGCCGGGGAGCGTCACGCCCTCCAGCATCTCCAACGACGCGCCGCCGCCCGTGGAAATGTGCGTGAACTTGTCCGCGATCCCCAACTTATTGATCGCGGCCACCGAGTCCCCTCCGCCGATGATCGTGACGGCCGAAGACTCCGCGAGCGCCCGCGCGATCGCGTAGGTACCTTTCGCGAACGCCTCGATCTCGAAGACGCCCATCGGCCCGTTCCAGATCACGGTCTTCGACTTCTTGATGACGTTCGTGAACATCTGCGCCGTGTTGGGGCCGATATCGACCGCCATCATGTCCGGCGGGATCACCTCGCGGATCACGAGGAGCGACGGGGCGTCCGGATCGATGCGGTCGGCGATCAGGTGGTCGAAGGGGAGGAGAAACTTGATATTCTTGTCGATGAACAGCTTCAGGATCTCCTTGGCGTCCTTCACGCGCTCCAGGTCCACGAGGGAGTTCCCGACCTCCATGTTCATCGCGCGCAGGAAGGTGTAGGCCATGCCCCCGCCGATCAGGATGTTGTCCACCTTCTCGGCGAGGCGCCGCGTCACGTTGATCTTGGTGGAGACCTTGGCCCCGCCCAGGATCGCGGTGAACGGCCGCTCCGGATTGTTCACCGCCCCGTCCAGGTACAGCAGCTCCTTGCGCAGGAGCAGCCCCGCCGCGCAGGGCGAGAGGAACTTGGTCACGCCCACGGTCGAGGCGTGCGCGCGGTGCGCGGTCCCGAACGCGTCGTTGACGTAGACCTCCGCGAGCGACGCGAGGGCCTGCGCGAAAGCAGGATCGTTCTTCTCCTCGCCCGGATCGAACCGGACGTTCTCGAGCATCAGCGCGGACCCCGCCGCGAGCGCGTCCACCCGCGCCCGGACCGCGGGACCGACGATCTCGTTCAGCTTCTCCACGGGCCGGCCCAACAGCTCCCCCAGCCGCTTCGCGACGGGATCGAGCCGGAGCTTGTCTTCCGGTTTGGCCTTGGGCCGGCCCAAATGCGTGACGAGGATGACCCGGGCGCCGCGTCCCAGCAGCAGCTTGAGGGTGGGCAGCGCCTCCCGGATCCGGGTGTCGTCGGTGATCGCGCCCGACGCCGACTGCGGGACGTTGAAGTCGACCCGCACCAGTACGCGCTTGCCCTTGACCTCGAGATCCTCGACCGACAGCTTTCCTGACATTATGTGATCGGGCGGGCCCCGTCACCACGGCCGCGGGGCATGGCACAGCCACGCCCGGCGCGGCGCTCGCTCGCGCTCGCGCCGGTCAACGGTGTCATCAGAGCTTCCCCGCCACCAGCGCGGAGAGTTCGATGACTCGGTTGGAGTAGCCCCACTCGTTGTCGTACCAGGACACGACCTTCACCATGCTGCCATCCATCACCATGGTGCACAACCCGTCGACGATGGACGATTTCGGATTGTCGTTGAAGTCCTTCGACACGAGCTGCAGCTCCGTGTAGTCGAGGATGTCCTTGAGCCGCCCGGACGCGGCGGCCGCCTTGAACGCGGCGTTGACCTCTTCCGGCGTGGTGTTCTTCTCCGTATCCACCACGAGATCGACCACCGAGACGTTCAGCACCGGCACGCGCATGGCGAACCCGTGGATCTTGCCCTTGAGCTCGGGCAGCACGAGCGAGACCGCTTTCGCGGCTCCCGTGGTCGTCGGGATGATGGACTCGCTCGCCGCGCGCGCGCGCCGCAGGTCATCCGGGTGCCCGAGGTCCTGGACCCGCTGGTCGTTCGTCACCGCGTGCACCGTCGTCATCAGCCCCCGCTTGATGCCGAACGTGTCGAGCAGGACCTTGCAGACCGGCGCGAGGCAGTTCGTGGTGCAGGACGCGTTCGAGATGATGTGGTGCTTCGCCGGATCGTAGCGGTCGTCGTTCACGCCCAGCACGATCGTGATGTCCTCGTTCTTCGCCGGCGCGGAGATGATGACCTTCTTGGCCCCCGCCTGCAGATGCAGGGCGGCCTTCTCGCGCGCGGTGAACAGCCCCGTGGACTCGATGACGATGTCCACGCCCAGGTCGCGCCACGGCAGCTTCGCGGGGTCGCGTTCGGACACCACCTTCAACGCCTTGCCGTTGACGACCAGCCCGCCGTCCCGCGCTTCGACGACGGCGTTCAACTGCCCATGCACGGAGTCGTACTTGAGCAGGTGCGCGAGCGACTTCGCGTCGGTCACGTCGTTGACGGCGACGATGTCGAGAGCGCGCCCGGCCGGCGACGCGAGCGCGGCCCGGAATGCCAGGCGGCCGATGCGGCCGAATCCGTTGATGCCTACCTTGACTGCCATGATTCTATCCTCCTGGGTCGAATTTGAAACCGGCCGTTGTGACGGCCGATCATTATCGCCCCAAAGCCCGCCGGGGCTCAAGTCCGCGCAGGAGCGGCGCCACCTCCTGCGCTTCCTCACTCCCGGGCGCGATCCGCATCAACTCCCGGATCACCCCCGCCGCCGCCTCGTCCCGGCGCACGCGGATCAGGAGCCTCGCCAGGGTCCGCCGGGCCGCCGCCAGATCCGGAGCGAGCGCCGCGGCCGCGCGGAAGCGGCGCTCCGCCTCGACGGGCCGGTTCAATTGGACCGCGACGTTGCCCCGTCCCAGCTCGACGGCCGCCGCGTCGGCGGCCCCCTCCGCCAGCCGTCCCGCGCGTTCGAGCAGGCGATCCGCGGCCCGCGCGTCGGCGGCCCCGCGCCCGGGCCCGGTCAAGGCGTTGGACCAGGCCAGCCAGCCGGCGAAGTAGAGCGGCTGGATGGACGCCGTCTTCCGCGGCTCGCGCCGCAGCTCCAGCCCGAACAACCCCCGCTCCCGGAGACGCTCGGGCGGCGGAACCCGGAAGGAATGCGCGGACGCGCGGCCGGGCGGAAGGACGAACCAACCCGCGCGTCCGACCGCGCGAGCCGGGAATGCGCGCGCGATCGTGGGCGAACGCAGGGCCTGCAGCCCGAGGCGGCCTGCGTTGGCTTCGCACCAGGCGCGCAGCAGCGCGGGGACCGCCTCCGCGCCGGCCCAGGGCGCGGGGTACGGCGCGCGCAGCTCCGGCACGACCTGCGCGAGGCTTTCCGCGATCCACGGCATCGGGAGCAACGGCACCGGCACGACGGCCAGCCCCCGAATGCGCCCGCCGGATTGCCACGCGTTCCAGCTCCCGAACACCACCGCGTCGCTCGCCGCGAAGAGGAGCCCGGGCCGCCGGGCCGTCGCCGCGAGGTTCCGCGCGGCATCGTCCGTGAGGAGCTCGCGCGAGCGGTCGCAGCGCGTCCACCGGGCCGGAAGCGCCGCGGCACTCGCGGCGAGCACCGCCGCCAGGATCGCCGTTCGCAGGCGCGGGCGGGAGCCCGCCAGGACGAGCGCGCCGAACATGGCAAGCCAAACCAACAGCATGGCTCCCGGGCTGAAGAAGACCTCGAAGTACCAAGGAGCTCTCTCCCGCATCACGGGATACGCGAGCAGGCTGCCGGCGAGCGCGACGGGATACGCGAGCACCGCCGCGGCGGAGGCCGGCGCCGCGCCGACGAGTGCGACCGCCCCCACGACCCCCAGCGGAACGAGCACCGGCCAGGGGCCCGCGCCCGCCGCGGCCACGCCCAGCGCCGCAAGCCGCTCACCCGGTCGCGCCGCGGCCTCCCCCCCCGCCGGCGCGCCGTACTGCGCGCGAGTCACGTGGCGCCACCAGCGCGCGGCGGTCGCGGGCCGGCCCCAGTCGAGGAAGGGCGCGTGCGCGGTGCTGAGCGGTTGCGCCAGATAGCAGGAAAGGCCGAGCCCGAGCAGCACCGCCGCGCGGCCCGTCCCCGCCCGGCCCGCCCGCCATCCCGCGAGCGCGAGCGCCGGGAGCAGCCCCAACGCGCTCATCCAGTGGTTGGACACGGCGAGCCCCGCGGCGAGCCAAGCGCCGGCGGCGCCCCGCGCCCCGGACCAGGAGAGGGCGAGCGCGCCGAACGCCAGCAGCGCGTTGAGCGCGTACACGCCTCCCTTCGCCGTCGTCGCCTGGGCCCACACGCCGGTGGTCAGCGCCGCAAGCAAGCACGCCGCCCACCCGACGCCGTCCGCGCGCGCCGAGTCGTGCGGAACGGCGGCCCGCCAGAGCCCGAACAGCGCGCACGCGGCGCCCGCCGCCAGCGCCGCCGCGAGCAGGCTCAGGCGGAACTCGGGGGCGCCCGCCGGGATCAGCAGCGCGAGGCGGCCGAGCAGGATGAACGCCGGGTACCCCGGGGGATGCATCACGCCGAGCTGGCGGGCCGCGAGCACCGCCTCGCCCGAATCGTCGAAGGACACGGTCGGACACGCCGTCTTCAGAAAGGCCGCGAACGCCGCCAGGAAGAGCCCCGGCCCCATGGTCCTTGCGCCTACCGCCAGTCTTCGACGAGACGCAGGACGCCGTCGGCTTCGGCGCGGGATCGGACGTCCACGACGTCCAGCCAGACGCCCGCGGGCCGGAGGGCCGCGACGAATTGGGGCACTTCCGCGGGGGTCGCCCCGAGGATCTGGATCGCCTTGCCGGCGTCCTGCGCCCTCCGGTAGACGGCCATCCACCGGGAGGCCGGCCCGCGGCCCGCGCCCGGGACCCATTGCAGCGCGGAGAGCTCCGGGATGCCGAGCAGCGCGTCCAGGTGCCGCAGGGCGTCCGGGCCGTCGAGGTGATAAAGCGACCGCTCGAGGTGGCGGCACTCCAGGCGCAGCCCGGGGAGGAAGGTCTCGTTGAACATCGCCGGCGAGATCATGCAGGAGAAGTCGTTCGACGGGACGTAGTGCCGGCGGGTCGAGACGATCCGGGTCCAGTTCGCGTGCGGCTGGCCGGCCGCCTCCAGCAGGTCCGCCCAGTGGTCGTACACCCTGAAGAACGTCGCGTTCATGCGATCGAGCAGCCGGAGGATGTCGTCCCGGTGCTCGATCATGTCCTCGTTCATGGTCTCCGGATCGCGAAAGGCCGCGATGGCGTCGCCGCCCGGATGCCAGTCGGTCATCCCCGTCCAGTAGACGCCCGCCCCCCGCGCGAGGCACGCGTCGGTCAGCCGGTGCAGCGCGATCCACCACGGATTGCTCTCCGAGAATTCGAGCGCTCCGGCGTCCTCCCATCGCGCGAGGCAGGGCACGGACCACGACGAATCCGGGCTGAACTCGAGATCCGCGCCGAAGAGCGCGCTGAAGACCTCGGGCCCCAGGTTGGGGTTCGCCAGCGGCACCGCGTCGCCCAGCCACTCGGTATTGAGCGCCACGGCACGGGCCGCGTCGGCGTGCCACTCCGCGTCGAGCCAGCGGTCGCGGATCCGGGGCCACGCCTTTCTTGCGGGCCACGGCACGCGGAGCGGGTTCCGGGCGAGCGCCATCCAGACAACCGGGCGGTCGATGACGCGCCGCTCCCACCACGCGTCCACCCGCCCGACGCGTTCCCGCCAGTCGGGAATCTCGGTCAACTCCTGGAGGCGGGCGGCGCCCATCCTCAGTCCGCCGCGACGGGGATCAGCCGGGCCTCGAACGAGGGCTTCCCGACGAAGCCGCCAAAGACCTCGCCATGCCCGGCCTCGGCCTGCGCTTGCACCGGCGGAAACGACCAGGAGCCGAACGCGCCCGCGGAAGGCCGGATGAGGGAGCCGGTGACCAGCACCCGGTGCGCGGTGGAGGTTTCCGCGAGCGGCTCCGGAAAGCCGTCGGATCCCCCGTCGAGCTCGACCTGCTCCTTCTTCACGAACTGCCCGGCCTTGCGCCCCGGCGCGGACTTCTTGCGGTACGCGGTGCGCTTCTTTCCGCCCGACTCGAAGGTCACGCTCTCGATCTCCGTTTCCGGGACCTCCACGCGCGCTCCCCCGCCGCGAGGCTGGTAGGTGTACTTGGTGCGTTTCTCGGTGCTGCTCACCGTGACGGTTCCCTGCTTGCGGCCGAACCCCGCCGAGATCCCCGACGGGAAGCCCCGCGCGACGAGCAGCGACGGCTCGCCGCGGCCGTTCCACGTGACCTCGGCGTCCAGGCCGTTCTCGGCGGCGATCACGAGCGCGACGGACTCCATGTAGGTGGGCGCCAGGGTCACCCACGCGTCCTGGAACTTCATCACCATCCTCGTCAGCGGCCGCGTCTTGAAGTTCCCCATGGCCACGTCGATGAGGAAGGCGATCAGCTCCACGCGGTTGGAATCCGCCGAGACGTTCAGGCCCCGCGCGTACGCCGTGGCCGCCGACAGCGCGGTCGCGTCCGCCGCGGCCTGGGCCCGCGCGCGATCCATGAACGTCACCGCCCCGCGGGCGGCCGCGCAGAGCAGGAGCGCGGCCGCGAGCAGCGCCACTGCGGCGAACGGGAGGATCTGCCCGCGCTGACCCGCCCTCATTCGTCCCACGTCGGCTCCATGGGCAGCGCGCAGCGGCCGCCGGCGGTCGCGACGACATCCATGGGAAGCGGCACGAGACGCGGGACGCCCACCCGCACGGCGCAGGCCAGGCGTTCCGTTCCGGCCCCCCCCGGCCCGGCCTCCTCCACCGTCACCGCGAGCAGGCGCACGCCCGGCGCCGCACCGATGGTCGCGACGGCCGAGCCCGCGGCGGCCGCGTCGCGTGCCCCGGATTCCGCCACCGCGGCGGAGCGCAACGCCGCCCAGGCCGCGAAGCGCGCGGTCATCCCACCGTAGAAGAGGAGGACGAGCTGGAGGATGCCGCACGCCAGAAATGCGAGCAGCGGCAGAATGAGCGCCAGCTCCGCCGCGCTTTGCCCGCGTTCCTTCACCACGGCCAATGCACGAACCACGCGGCGGCCGTCCCGGCGCCGATCGCGACGCCGTAGGGGATGGACTGCCGCGGGCCGCCCGGGGGCAAGCGCAGCGGCTCCCGGCGGCCGGCGCTGCGGGCCGCGGCCGCCAGCAGCCGGACCGACGCGCGGAGCGTGACGAGCAGCGTCCCCGCGCGCAGCGCCGCGGCCACGGCCAGAACGCCGCCCGCGAGCGCGCTCAGCACGAACGACCGGGACATGAAGCGGAATCCTTCGAGCGCTCCCACCGCCGCCATGAGCTTCAGGTCGCCGAGCCCCATGCCGCCCGCCCGGCACAACGGCAGCATGACGACGGTTGCGACGAGCGCCGCGCCCGCGGAATCCCCCAGATCGGCCGCGCCGTGCAACACGGCCCAGCAGCAACCCGCGACGATCGCGGGATAGGTGAAGGCGTTGAGGATGCGCCGCGACGCCAAATCGGTCGCCGCGCTCGCGGCAAGCAGGAGGCCGAGCAGCGCGTCGGGAAGCGTCAGATGGTTATGGAGCCGGAACCGGCGTGTTGGTGGTGGTGGCGATTTCCTTCGTCGCGTAGCCGAAGAGCCCCTTGATCTGCACGCCGAACACCTTGAGCGCGACGAGCGCCGCGACCGCCACCAGGACGATGATCAGCACGTACTCCGTGAGGCTCTG
Organism: uncultured bacterium; assembly: GCA_964355385.1. Lineage (GTDB taxonomy): Bacteria > Oederibacteriota > CAKKQC01 > CAKKQC01 > CAKKQC01 > CAYHEI01. The sequence continues at coordinate 8,843 of CAYHEI010000085.1, forward strand.
CCCGCGCTGGCCCCGAGTCTTGTCGAAGGGTTCGCCCGGACGGCGACGGCGGAGCATCAGAACAACCTCCCGGCCGCCGCGGCGGCGCCGACGGCGCCGGCATGCAGGGCGACCAACCCCGCGCGCAGGAAGGCCATGACCACGCCGACCAATCCGGCCAGCGCCGCGAGCGACAGCGCGTAGTCGCTCACGATTTCTTCTCCACGAGCGCGCGCAGCCAGGGCAGCTCCTGGAATCCGATGGCCACGACGACCATCAACCAGATGACGAGCCCGACGAGCGTCCCGGCGTTCTCCTTCAGCTTGGACGTTTCCATGAGCAACTGCGCGACGGCGATGACCAGCAGCACGACCATCGCCAGGATCAGGATCGTGTTCACAATCACCATCAAGCGCCTCCCTTGAGCAGCCGAGACATTCGCGTTGTTCTCCGCGGACCCACCGCCGCCCGCCGCAGCACGCCCAGGAGACGGGCCGCGGCGTGATCCGGTTCGCGGGCGCCCTGCAGCGCCGAAGACACCGCGACCGCCATGACACCCGCGCGGATCAAATCGCCCCCATTATCGGCGGTGATGCCGCCGACTGCAAGCGTCGGCAGGCCGCGTGGTGCCAGCAAAACCAGCCGGCCGATGCCCCGGGGGCCCAGCGGCGGGTGACGGCGCAGGCAACACGG
>CAYHEI010000086.1:0-9461 GCA_964355385.1 uncultured bacterium
AACGACATGGGCACGCTGGCGCCCAACCGGGAGAACGGCAATCTGGTCAATTCCACCCTCCCCGCCACGTTCTATCTCCTCGCCGGGCCCCTGCCCGGCGCCTCCGACGTGGCAATGGTCGGCAACATGGGCGCCGCGGCGACCTACGAGATCTGGAAATACACGCCCTTCGACACCGCGGCGCCCCTGCCGAACACCCTGAATCTCACGACCGACCTCGCGTCGAACGCGGGCGACTGGAGCCGGCTGGCGACCCACACCGTGCCCGCGGCCGGCCCCATGCCGGGGCCGACGGGCGCGAACGCCCACATCTACGGGGGGGCTTTCGACCAGAGCGTCTTCACGCAAATGTACCGGCTGTACAAGATCAAGCTGCTCAGCGGCGGCCCGGTGCAGACGTACTGCGGTCGGAGCATCCTGGACCGGTACTCCGGCGGCTGCATGCTGCAGCCCTCGGTCCCGGCCGGCAGCCAGACCGGCACCGAGTACTGGCTGCACACCGACCAGTCCGACCACACCACGGCGGGCTGCGGGCAGATCATGGTGCTCGACTCCTTCTCGCCGAAGTCCGGGGTGGCGGTGAACCTGACGTCCAACGAGAGCGTGCTGGGCACCCTCACCACCGACAACGTGGACGAGTGCGTGGCGTTCCGCGCCATCACGGTCCCGCCCGCGGGCGGGCGCCTGAACTGGAAGGTGTCGGTGGTGCCCGGCCCCGTCGTGGGCGACGTCATCACCCAGTACATCTGCTGCAACTTGGCGGAGAAGTTCTACACCGCGCCGTTCATCCAGAAGGGCACCTACTACGACATCGTCGCGCCGCCCGTGGTCTACGCGGGCCAGACGTTCTGGATCACGGTGATCGTGATGCAGGCGGGGACGACGCTTACCACCTACGCGGGCACGAGCTCGTTCACGTCCACGGACGCCGCGGCCCGGCTCGAAGGACAGGCCATGGACGGCTATGACTACGTCTGGCAGCCCGCCGCCGACGGGGGCGTGCGCGTCTTCATCGCCGTGACGCTCTCCACCCTCGGCCTGCAGTCCATCCTCGCCTCCGACGTCATCGACGGCTCCATCACCGGGCTCGCGACGGTCCAGGTGGTGGGCGCCGACGTGAAGCTCACCAAACAGCCGCCGCTGCAGGTGCGCGCCTCCGGTGACGTCGTCCAGTTCAGGATCTGCTGGAGCAACTACTCGCCCGCCAGCGCGTCCACGTTCACGATCACCGACGCGGTGCCCAACGGGACCGTGTACGCCCCCGACGTGCTGTCAAACCACTTCTGCGGTGCGACGAAGGGGTTCGGGGCGGCGGCCGCGGCCTACTCGACCGACGGCGGGATCATCTACACAACGATCCCCGCGGGAGGCCCGGCGACCACGGGCGTGACAACGCTGCGCTGGACGATTCCCCTGGTCGGCGTCGCCACGACCGGCTGCGCGTGCTTTCGCGTGACGGTGCAGTGATTAGGGCGGCGGATCAGGCGCCGAGCCGCCGTTCCAGCAGCGCGTAGCGGCGGGTCACGGAGAAGCCCGCGCGCGCGTAGTAGGGCTGGGCGCGACCGGTGTGGCCGAACCAGGCGAAGCGGTAGCCGCGCGCCCGCATCGCGTCCAGCAGGCGGTACAACATCACGGTGCCCACCCCCCGATCGCGGAACCCCGCCGCCACGCCGAAAGGTCCGACGTGGTCGGCCTCGATGCGCTGGCAGCAGCCGACCACCCGGTGGCCCGCGCATGCCAGCACGACGTCCTCGCGCGCCGTGCCCCCGTCCAGCTTCGCGTTGAAGAACTCGATATACGTCGGGAACTCCACCGCGAGGAAGCCCTCGGTGGCCACCCGGTCCCCGCTCTCGAACAGGCGGACGACGACGCCCTGGCGGGCCAGCCGGGTTTCGGCCTCGCGCGCCGCGGCGGGCCACGGCAAGTCGTAGAGCGGGCGGCCCATCGCCACCGCTTCTCCCGTTTCCCGGAACCCGCGCCGGACGAGGAACCCGAGGCCGTCCGCGTACGCCTCGCGGTCCACGCCCGGCATGAAGTGCTCGTGCGCGGCGACGACGACATTGCGACAGCCTTTCCCGGCCAGAGAGGACAGCGCCCCGTCGAGCAGCGCCGTCCCGATCCCCCGCTGGCGGTGCGGGGGCAGCACGCCCAGCGCCGCGATCCGCCCCGTCCCGGGCTCGTTCGCGAACAAGTGCGGGCGGCCCGGCGGAACCGCGAGAGCGAATCCGACGGGCGCTCCCCCGGCCTCCGCCAGCAGGCAGCCCGCCGGATCGAAGTTGGGGTCGCCCAGCGTGCGGCGGCGGAAGACCTCGGCCGTCACCGGATCCCGCGTCATGACGGCGTTCCAAAGTCCAAGCAGAGCGCCCTCGTCGGCCTCGGTACGGTACGGTCGGATCATGCGTGTAGGATAGCGGAATGAGCGTCCCGCGCCTCGCCGTCTTCCCCAAGGGCTTCTTCGACGCGCTCGTGCAGCGGCGCATGACGCTGACGCGCTGGCTGGAGCTGGCGGCGACGCTGGGCATCGAGGGTGTCGAGCTGTACCCGCGCTTCCTCGACGGCCTGGAATTGACGGAAGCGCGGCGCGTACGGGCCGCGGCGCGCGCCCGCGGGCTGGCCGTGCCGATGATGTGCCACTCGCCGGACTTCACGCAGCCCGACGCCGCGGCGCGCGCCGCGGAGGTCGAGCGAACCCGGGCCGTCATCGCCGTTACGGCGGAGCTCGGCGGCGCCTTCTGCCGGGTGCTCTCGGGCCAGAACCGGCCCGGCCTCGACCCGGCCGCCGTGCACGGCTGGGTGGTCGCCGCGATCGAAGCGGTGCTTCCCGCCGCGCGCTCGGCCGGGATCACGCTCGTCCTCGAGAATCACTTCAAGGACGGGCTGTGGCAGCACCCCGAGTTCGCGCAGCGCCACGACCGCTACCTCGCCATCCTGCGCGCGCTCCCCACGCTGAAAGCCCAGTACGATCCCTCGAACGCCGTGGTCGCGGGCGAGGATCAATACGCCTTGCTCGAGGAGGTCCTCCCCCGCGTCGCCACCGTGCACGCGTCGGACCGGTTCATGACGGACGGGAAGCTCACCCACGGCGTCATCGGCCGGGGGCTCAACGATTACGGGCGGATCTTCACGCGGCTCGCCGCGGCGGGTTTCGCGGGCTGGATCTCGATCGAGGACGGCGAGGCGCCGACCGAGGAGGAAGGCATGGCCAACCTGCGCGCCAGCGCCGACTTCCTCCGGGCGGGAATCGCCTCGTACTTCGGCGCGGGAGTACGCGCGTGAGCACGAAGGGCGCACTCGAGGGCAAGACCGCGCTGATCACCGGCTCCACGCAGGGGCTCGGCGCGGGCATCGCCCGCCGCTTCGCGGCCGAGGGTGCGCGCGTCGTCGTCACGGGCCGGGACCGGGCGCGGGGCGCGGCCGTGGCCGCGTCCCTCGGCGCGGGCTCGTCGTTCATCGCGGCCGATCTTTCGCGACCCGACGAGGTCAAGCGGCTGGCGGCGGAAGCCCTCGCGGCGCTCGGCGGAAACTTGGACATCCTCGTGAACAGCGCCGCGCTGCCCGAACGCTCCAACCTCGAGACGTTCTCCATCGAGCACTTCGAGCGGCTGTTCCGGATCAACGTCCTCGCCCCCCTGCTGCTCGCCCAGGGCTGCGTCAAGGCGCTCGCGAAGAACACGGGCGCGATCATCAACGTCGGGAGCGTCAACGCCTACATCGGCGCCCCCAACCTGCTGGTCTACGCCGCGACGAAGGGCGCGCTCATGACCGCGACGAAGAACCTGGCCGCCTCGTTGCGCCACGCCCGGGTACGGGTCCACCAGCTCAACATCGGGTGGATGGATTCCGACGGCGAGCGCAAGATCCAGGCGGAGCTGGGCAATCCGCCGGACTACCTGGACGAGGCCGCGAAGCGCTCTCCCTCCGGCCGCCTGATTACGCCCGCCGACGTCGCCGAGGTTTGCGTGCATCTGGCCCGGCCGGAAACGTCGATCTTCTCCGGATCGGTGATCGACCTGGACCAGGCCCCGGTGGGCGTCTGGGGCGATCGTCCGTCCGGACGACCCTGAGCTCGTCGAAGGGCCGGCCATGACCCCGCTGCTGGACGGGACGCCCAAGGTCCAGGTGTCGCTCGACCTCACGAACCTCGCGGAGGCGCTCGCCACCGCCGCGATCGCCGTGCGCGCGGGGGTGGACTGGCTCGAGGCCGGCACGCCCCTGATCCTGGCCGAAGGGCTGCACGCCGTGCGCGCGCTCCACGAGCGCTTCCCGGACCATCCGGTCGTCGCGGACCTCAAGACCATGGACGCCGGGTTCCTGGAAGCCGAGATGATGTTCAAAGCCGGCGCCGCGTTCGTCGTCGTGATGGCCCTGGCGCACGAGCGCACGGTGCGCGAGGCGGTGCGCGCCGCGCGGGAGTACGGCGGCGCGGTGATGGGCGACGTGATGCTGCACGCCGACAAGCCCGGCATCGCCCGCCGGATGCAGGACTGGGGCGTGGACGCGGTGATCGTGCACACCGGGTACGATGAGCGGCATCACACGCCGGGGCTCTCCCCGCTGGACGACCTCGCCGCCGTCCGCGCCGCGGTCGGCATCCCCGTGCAAGCGGTGGGCGGGCTCTCCCTGGATCAGGCCGCGCGGCTGTCCGCGCTGGGCGCCCCGCTGGCGGTCATCGGCGCGCCGCTCGCCATCGCGGACGCGGAGCTGAAACCCGGCGCCGACGCCGCCCGCCTCGAAGCGGTCATCCGCGACTTCGTCCGCCGGGTGAAGCAGCCGGCTTGATTCCCGGCTGGCCGGCCGGCGTTCCGGAGCCCCCGCCGCCGCTTGCCGCCCTGCTGGCCGGCGCGCGCACCGAGGCGATCGAGCTCGGCGAGGCCCGCACGCACGTCCTCCGGCTGCAGAGTGGAGCCGCCGGGAACTCGTATCTCAAGATCCTCGACCGCCAAGCCCTGCCGGGGCGGACGCTCACGCGGGAACGCGACCGGCTGGCGTGGCTGGCGGGCCGACTGCCCGCCCCCGCGGTCCTGGGCTTCGCGGCGGACGACCGGTTCGACTGGCTGCTCGTCTCGGAGGTTCCGGGCACCCCGGTGTGCGAGGAAGGGCACGGCCTTTCACGCGAGGAGCGCGTCACCCAGTACGCGCGCGGTCTCCGGCTGGTCCACGCGCTCCCCGTTGACGCCTGTCCGTTCGACGAGCGGCTGGCGGCCAAGCTGGAGCGGGCGGAACGCCGGCTCGCCGCGGGACTGGTGGATCCCGCCCCGATCGAGCCATGGCGGCCCGGCAAGTCACTGCGCGAGATCCTCGACGAACTGCACGCGTCGTTGCCTCCACCCGCGCGCGTCGTGGTCTGCCACGGCGACTACTGCGAGCCGAACGTCCTCCTGCGCGACGGCGTGGTATCAGGCTTCATCGACTTGGGCGATCTCGGCGTGGAGGACCCCGAGTACGATGTGGCCATCGCGCTGGGCAGCCTCGAGCGCAACGGCGACGGCCGGCTGCGCGAACTCTTCTTCGCGGAGTACGGGGTCCCCGGCATCGGCGCCGCGATTCGGGAACGCGACCGGGTCCTGCAGGAGCGAGACCGGCTCCTGGACGAGTTCCTGTAGCCCGCTCCCGCGTCCGGGCCTACGCGCCTTTTCGCACCACCAGTCCAGCCGATTCGTCCTCGAGTTTGAACGAGCCGTCCGCCTCGCGCGTGGTTTTGGCGCACGACAGGTGGAACAACTTCCCTTCCTGCGTGTAGAGCCGGTTGGCATGAAGGTCCTTCATGAGAAACGGCTCCTCGAGGCTGAACTTCTTTTGGCACGACTCACAGACGTAGACCACGGCCACCTCCCGACGTATTCACCGCTCCCCTCTGAATAATATCCCGCCGCGGGTCCCGCCACAAGACCGCGCGCCGCGGCGGGGAGGGTTACCGCCCGTCCGCCAGGCCGCGGGGTTCCCCACGCGCTCGAGGAGCGGTCCGCCCAATCTCAACAGGAGCTGACCGACGGCGTGGCAGTTCATGTCAGGTCGCCGGCCCAGAGCCGCTGGAGGAAGAGACGCCAGGGCAGCACCTCCAGACCGCGGGCGAGGCGCCGGGGTTCGTCTTCCAGGCAGACGATGACGCACCGCCGTACGGGCCCGTCCTCTTGGAGGGCCGCCAGCGACCGGAGATCGCCGTCATGCACGCGGGCCGACCCTTTGATCTCGACCGCCACCTCCTTGTCTCCCAGGATGAAGTCGACTTCCTGACCCGCGGCGGTGCGCCAGAACGTGATCGGGAGATCCGGCTGCCGGTAGGCCTGGTACGCCCGCAGCTCCATCAGGATGTAGTGTTCGAACGACTTCCCGAACTCGGCGCTGCCGAGGCGGACCTGCCGGCGCGCGAGGTGGTTCGCGACGCCGACGTCGAAGAGGTAGAACTTCTCGGCCAGGATCATCCTGCGGTGCTTCGACGATTTCCACGGGGGAATGCGGAAGCCGAGGTAGGTGTCCTCGAGGATGTCGAAGTAGCTTCGCACCACCTTCCCCGATACACCCGACTCCCGGGCCACGTTGGCGTAGTTCAGCAGTTCGCTGCTGGTGATCGCCGCCACCCGCAGGAACTCCGTGAACGCGGGAATGTTCTGACTGCGGGCCTCCGCCGCGATCTCCTCCTTGAGGTAGTCGGCCACGTAGGCGCGCAGGTCCTCTTGCGGATCCGGCGACAGGTAGTGCGGGGGGAGGAGTCCCGAGGCCATGACGCGCTCCAGATCGAAGCCCTCCACTTCCAGCGCGGACAGCGGCACCATCGTCCGGCGCCAGGCGCGGCCGCCCAGCAGATTGGCGTGGCCCCGCCGAAGCTTCCTCGCGCTCGACCCCGTGAGGAGAAACGAGAGCCCCTTGTTCTCGATGAGCCAGTGCACCTCGTCCAGCAACGGCGGCACCTTCTGCACTTCGTCCAGCACGATGAGCCCCCGGTGGGCCTGGAACCGCTCCCGGAGCAGGGACGGTCTGCCCGCGTATTCGGCGAAGACGTCCGTTTTCAACAGGTCGATGACGGTGGCCCGCGGAAGGGCGTGGTGAATCCAGTAGCTCTTCCCGACCTTGCGCGGACCCCACAGAAACGCGGACCGGCTCGCCGGCAGCTTGAGCTCGAACAGGCGTCTGACAATGCGCCTCACAAGGGCAGAATATCATGATATTCATCCCGCGTCAATCGGGGGCACCGGCTCGCCGTGCCACCATGAACCAGGCCCGCGGGTCCTCCCCCGCGAACACCGGCCCGCGTGCCCCCGCCCGGCGAGCCAGAGGGCGTTCTCGCCCGTCCCGCACCCCGCGTCGAGCACCTGAACGCCATCTTGATGAGCACCTGATTCAGCTGGCCTTGCCCCAAAAACAGGATCGGTGAACTGGGTCAAGCCTTGAGGCGCTTGCGGATCTCCTTGAGCGGCACGAGCTTCTCCTTCCTGCGGCGTTCGATGAGTCGCCAGAACTCCGGGCTCGTTCCGAGAGTCACTTGCTCCCAATCCTTGCCCTCAACGCCGACCAGCACGGCCGCCGGCTTGCCATGGCGGGTCAGCACGACCCGGTCCCGCTGTGCGGCGGAGACGCATGCCTTCACGTGCTGCTGGAGCTCCCGAACGCTGACGGTTTTCAAAGGATCTCCTCCGTGGTGGCATGCGGGGGCTTGCGGCGAACGGCCCGAACCGCCACCATCTTCTTCTTCTCCTCGTCCACATCGTAGAATACCCTGACGTCACCCACGCTGAGCTGCCACACCGGCGGGACCGCGTGCCAGGGAGGGATCAACCCGACCAGCACCTTTCGACGCTTTGTCGGCACCCCCGGCTGGTGGCTCAATTGTTCTTCGATCGCGTTCAGCACCGTCGTCCGGTCGAACGCGCGCAGCTCAGCCAGATCCTCTTCCACGCCGACTGCCAACGCGATCGCGTACACGCATATACATTAGCATAGACGTTTCCCTCTCGGCACGAGGCCTGCCCGTTTCGGACACTGGTAACAATGACCGGGGGTGGCTGTGGCGCATCAATCCAGAGGACTACCCGGATATCCTCCTGGACGAATTCACTTTGGATGTCGGCAAGACGGCGATGGAGCTACTCGGAAGCCGTTGACTTCCGAGCCGCTTCCGAGTGCTTCGCCCCGGTACGACGGCTGACGGTGCACTCTTTCGCCAGTCCTTCGTCCTGGCTCGAAATGATATACGATGAGCAATATGGGACTGATTAGCGTGAAGGAGATTGCCCGTCTCGCCCGGCAGGGCGAGGGCACGACGCTGGAATTCAAGCGCACGACTGGTGAACTGAAGGAAGGCTTGCAAACGCTCTGCGCGTTCCTGAACAGCTCCGGCGGCACGGTGCTCTTCGGGGTGCGCCCGGATGGCGCGATCGAGGGGCAGGCCGTCTCCGACCAGACGCTCCGCGATATCGCGCAAGCCGCCGAACGGTTGGAGCCGCCCACCCACGTCTCCATTCACAAGGTCAAGGTTAAGACCGGGAGGGATGTCGTCGTTGTCTCGGTCGAGGGCGGCCATGACGCCCGTCCGTTCACCTTTGAAGGCCGGCCCTATGAACGAGTTGGCAGTACAACCCGGCGGATGCCGCAAGCCAGGTACGAACGCATGCTTGTAGAGCGCGGCCACGCCAAGCGCCGGTGGGAGAACCTTCCCATGGGAGGACTGAGCCTGAAGGACATGGACGGCGGGGAAATCCTGCGGACGCGCGAGCTGGCCATCCAGCAGAACCGGATTTCCCCGGACACCAGCCGCGACATAGGTGAAATCCTCGACCGGTTAAGCCTGCGCATGGATGGCGTTCTCACGCACGCTGCGCTCATGCTGTACGGCAGGCGATTCCTGCCGGATTATCCGCAATGTCTCCTGAAGATGGGGCGTTTCCGGGGCACCAAGGTTACCGGGGAGATCGTGGATAATCGCCAAGAACACATGAATGCCTTTGCCATGGTCCGTGAAGGGATGGAGTTTCTAAGGCGGACCATGCCTTTGGGCGCCCGTTTTCCGAAAGGACAGATATTTCGGGAAGACCGCTTCCCGGTTCCGCCGGACGCCCTCCGGGAAATCCTCCTCAATGCCGTAATGCACCGTGATTACTCCCATTATTCCGGCTATGTAGCCGTTGCGGTCTTCGACGACAGGATCGAGATCCAGAGTTACGGGCGGCTTCCCACTGGTATCACGGTGGAGCAGCTTTCCGGCCCCCACAGGTCCAAGCCGACGAATCCGCTAATCGCCGAGGCATTCCACCGCACCGGGGCGGTGGAGGTCTGGGGCCGCGGCACCAACCGGGTCATCGAGATGTGTAAGAAGCACGGCGCGCGCCCGCCGACCTTCGAGGAGCAACAGGGATTTCTCGTTGTCACGTTCAAGGCGCAAATGGTCGCGCGAGGGCCGACCCCACAAGTCACCCCACAAGTCGCCCCACATGTTGCCCCACAAGTCAGGGCTGTTCTTGATGCCG
>CAYHEI010000087.1:0-9291 GCA_964355385.1 uncultured bacterium
GGGGGGGGGGGGGGGTGCGCGGGGGGGGGGGGTGGGCGGGGGGGGGGGGGGGGGGTTGGGGGGGGGGGGGGGGGGGCTACCGGGCGGGGGGGGGGGGCCGGCCCGCGGCCCTGCACGCCGCGCTGAAGGAGGCCGGCGGCGAGACCGCGCTCGTGCTCGCCAGTGACCTGCCGTGCATCACCGAGGAGCCGCTGCGCGCGCTGGCCGCGATCGCGGGCGGGAATCCGGCGGCCGCGGCGGTTGTTCCGCGGATCGACGGCATGCCGCAACCCCTGTGCGCCGTCTACGCGCCCGCGGCACGTGAAGCCGCGCGGGTCGTGCTGGCCGGGGGGTCGCGACGGCTGCTCGATCTCCTCGGCGCGATCCCCGTGCGCTGGGTGGACGGCGCGGAGCTGGGGTGCGGAGCCGGGTGCCGCTGGTTCGCGGATGTGGACACGTGGGGCGACTACGCGGAGGCGCGCGCGGCAATGAAGGAGGCCGGTCATGCTCCGTGACCGGTTCGGCCGCACCTTCACGACGCTGCGGATCGCGGTGACCAACCGGTGCGACCTGGGGTGCCTCTACTGCCGTCCGGGACGGGCCGCCGCGGCGGCGCCCCGGAAGGATCTCCTGACCTTCGAAGAGATCGACCGGCTCGCGCGGGTGTTCGTCTCGTTGGGCGTGCGGCGGTTCAGGCTGACGGGTGGCGAGCCCCTCCTGCGGCGGGGGCTCCCGGAGCTGGTGGCGCGGCTGGCGGCTATCGAGGGGGTCGGCGACCTGGCGCTCACGACCAACGGGCTGGGCCTCGCCGCGCAGGCGGGCGTCCTGCGCCGGGCCGGATTGCGCCGGCTCAACGTCAGCCTGGATTCGCCCCACCCCGCGACGTTCAGCGCGATCGTCGGCGCGCCGGTTCAGCGCCGGGTCCTCGACGGCCTGGCAGCGGCTCGCGCGGCCGGGTTCGCGGAGCTGCGGCTCAACGCCGTCGTTCTGCGGGGATTGAACGAGGGGGAGCTGGTCGAGCTTGTCGGACTCGCGGAACGGTTTGGAGCGACGCTCAGGCTGATCGAGCTGATGCCGGTGGGCATGCCCCGGGAGCGGTGGGAGCGGCTGTTCGTTCCGGCGGACGAGATGATCCGGCGGCTCGCGCCGTTGCTGGCTCCCGGTGAGGAACGGTTGCCCGAGGGTCCCGGCCCGGCGCGGTATCTCAGGCTGGCCGCGGGCGGCGAGGTCGGAATCATCACGTGCGTCTCCGCGCCGTTCTGCGCGGCCTGCGACCGGCTGCGGCTGACCGCGCGGGGAGCGTTGCGTCTCTGCCTCGCGTCGCCGCTGGAGGTGGACCTCCGGGAGCCGTTGCGGGCCGGGGAGTCCGATGCGGCGCTCGCCCGGAGGATCGCGACGGCGGCGCTCGACAAACCCCCGGGAGCCGAATACGCCGAGATCCGCGGCGGCATGTGCGCGGTCGGCGGATGAGGAGCGCTCGATGCTGGATGTGAGCGCGAAGTTCGACACGCGGCGGGAAGCGGTCGCGATCGCCCGGGTGCGCGCCTCGGCGGAGACGCTCAAGCTGGTGGCGGAACGCCGCGTGCCGAAAGGCGACCTGCCGAGCATCGCGGCCGCGGCGGGGATGCTGGCGGCCAAGCGCACGGCGGACCTGATCCCCCACTGTCATCCCGTGCCGCTGGACGGCGTGGACGTGCGGGTGGAGGCGGGCGCGGACGCCATCGAGGTGCGGGTGCGCGTGGTGGCGGTCTGGAAGACCGGCGTGGAGATGGAGGCGCTCACGGCGGCCGCCGTGGCCGCTCTCACCGTCTACGATCTGCTCAAGTTCACGAAGGACGACACCCTCGCCGTGACCGAGGTCCGGCTGGAGGAAAAGAGCGGCGGGTATACCGACTGGAAGGAGAGCGGCTCCGGCTTGCGGGCGGGCGTGGTGGTCGTCTCCACCTCGACCGCGCGCGGCGAGCGCGAGGACCGTTCCGGCCGGGCGATCCGCGAGCGGTTACTGCGCGAGGGCCTCGCGGTTCCGGAGTATCGGATCATTCCCGACGACCAGGCTCGGATCGCGGAGGAAGTGCTCGAACTCGCCGACACGCTCAAGCTCGACCTCGTCGTGACGACCGGCGGCACCGGCCTCTCGCCCGACGACGTTACGGTGGCGGCCCTGGAAGGGCTCCTGGAGCGGACCGCGCCCGGCGTGGCCGAGGCCGCCCGGGCGTACGGACAGCGGCGGACGCCCTTTGCGATGCTCTCGCGCCTGCTCGCGGGCGTCCGGGGATCGACGGTCGTCCTGGCGCTGCCCGGCTCCACCCGGGGCGCGAGCGAATCCCTCGACGCGCTCCTCCCGGGACTCCTGCACGCGTTCCCGATGCTGCGGCGCAAGGGCCACCCGCCCGGCGGGCCCGTCAAGCCAGGCGGGTGAGGAAGGGCGCCGGCCGCGGCGGTCGCGCTCGCGCCGTGAGCCAGGCGGCCCACGCGGTGGAGTCGAACCCACGGTCCACGCCCGCGAGCTCCGCCAGCTCGCGGCGGGCGCTGCGGGCCAGGAAGAGTCGCTGGTCCCCCGTGCAGCGCGCCAGGACGCGGTAGCCCTCCGGATCCCCGCAGCGGGCCAGCGCGCGGGCGAGGCACAGCTCGAGATACGCGAAGCGCTCCAGGCGCTCGTCGACGTTGCCCCGGGGGTCGGCGCCCCGCGGCAGCGTCCGGTCCTTGATCACCGGATCGGCCAAGAGGCGCCGGAGGGTCGGGATGCCGGCGGGGCCGGCGACGCGTTCCAGGGCGTACGCGATCGCGTGGACATAGTCGAACCGGTGGTCGCAACGGCTCGCGTCGAGGACGAGGCGCGCGGCGAGCCGCTCCAGCGCCGGGCTCAGCCCTGGACCGGGCGCGCCGGCGTGCGCGAGCGCGTTGATGAGATACACGGGCTCCGGGGCCCACCCGTGGTCGGGCGAAACGTGCGGCGTGCCCGGACCCTCCGGTAGGTCCGGCCCCTCCAGCCGCCGGTCCAGCGCCGCGAGCAGCGCCGGAACCGCCGCCGTGCTGTCCAGCAGGCAGAGTGCGCGGCCCATCGTTGCGGCGGAGGAATCGCCGGGATCGAACGCGGCCTCAAGCGCCGTGCGGGCGACGGTCCCCGCGCTGAGCAACGCCGCATGGTCTGGGAGCGGCAGCGGGCCGACCGCCAGCCGGGAGGCGAGGCCGGCGGCCTCCTCCGCATCGGGGATGCCGCGGTCGGCGCCCGGGCCGAGGTCGCCCGGCTGCAACACGCCGACCGCGAGCAGTTCCGCTTGCAGCCGCCCCACCTCGACTCCACGGAAGGAGGACGTGGCCCCGCGCGCGTGCGCCGCGGCGACGCCCGCAACGGCGCCGAGCGCCATGAGATCGCCCTGCATCCGCGCCATGGACAGGGCGTCGTGCGTCGCGGCGTACGCCTTCCCCGCCACGCACAGGTTGTCGAGTCCTTCCGGCAGAAGCGCGCTCCACGGGATGCCGCAATCGTGGTTGCCGAGGTAATCGCGCTCCACGAACCCGGCGAGCGCGGCATCGCTGCTGGCGAGACCTTTGATGTCCACGTTGGACCGGGCGACGGCCACCGTGTCGGCGGGGCGCCGGTGCATGAGCACGTCGAGGTACGTGACCGGCGCGGGACCGCGGAGATGGCGGGATTCCCGCGGCGCAAGGTACGGCTGCGGGTACTCCGCCGCTCCGAAGATGCCCGGCTGGCGGCGGCCGACGATCATCGCGCGCGTCGCATCCCAGAGACTGCGGACGTCGGCGACCGAGTGGAAATGGCGGCTGGCCTCGTCCCGGCCCTCGTGGAATGAGCCGAAGGAATGCCAGAGCGTGAGCTCGTCCCGCCCGCTTCCCCACGTGTAGGGGGCGCCCGCGAACGCCGCGAGGTCCCCGTCGCCCGTGGCGTCGATCACCGCGTCCGCGTCGAACCGGGCGAGACCGTCCGGGGTCACCGCGAAGACGCCGCGCACGCGGCCCGCCCCCGTCGCGACGCCGCACGCCGCCGTGCCCGGCAGGCGCACGACGCCCGCGCGCTCCGCGCGATCAAGGAGCGCCTGCGCGACGCAGAACCCCTCCGCGCGCACGGCGCGCTGTACGTCCGCCTCCCACGCGCGGGCGAACGGCGGCCAGCGGCCGAACCAGAAGCGGGCGACGCCGCCCACCGTGCGCGCGCCTCCCGGGTCGGCGTGGGGCTCGAGGCAGACGGTTCGTAGCCCTCGCTCGGCGGCGACGATCGCGGCCACCATCCCGCTGGTCCCGGCCCCGGCGACGAGCACGTCGGCGGTGTCCGCCGCCGTGGAGGCGCCGGGCAGCGCGTCCACGGTCAGGCGTCCGACCTCCGGTTCGTCGAACGCCTCGTCGGCGAATCCCCACGTCTCGTTTGGGGCGAGCCCCGGCAGGTGCGGGAGCGGCATCGTCCAGCGTCCCGGCGACTCCTTCGGCGCGCGGCGGGCCTCGGCGGCGGTCGTGGCGATGAACTCCTCATCACCGCCGGGCGGAGGCACGGCGCGGACGAGGAACGCGTTGGCGCCTCGGAACACATGGAGCGGCATGCCGTTCCGGCGGGAGCCGCGGCAGGCCGCGAGGACTTCCCGCTGGGCCGACGCGAGCGCGAGCGCGCCCGCCAGCGGGCCCGGGACGGAGTGTGGGAGCTCGAGCACGAACTCGGCCAGGTGACCGTGCCGAGTCAGCCGCTGTCCGGCGCCTTCGGCGTCCACCGAGGCGGGCGCCGGCACGGCGTCCCGGAGATGCAAGATGTAGGTGGGGCGGAGCCCGCGCGGCGGCTCCACGGCGGTGCAGCCCGCGACGCGCGCGATGCGGGCGTCCAGGCTGGCGTCCACCACGCAGGCCGCTTCGATGGCAATGAGGCCGAACTTGCCGCCGTACACCACGCCGCCGATGCGGCCGTTCCGCGCGAGCACCGCCGCCGGCCGAGCGTTGTACGCGAGCCGCACCCCGGCGTCGAGCAGGAGGTCCTCGACTCCGCGGGCGAGCCGGGCGGCGTGCAGACGAAGCTCCCCATCGGGGGTGCGCTCCTTCACGGCGGCGAGGGCGGCCGCGCGCAGCGGCTCCGGCAGCCGTTCGAGTTCCCCCGGTTCCAGCCATAGGCGGAGACCGGACAGCGCCTCGTGCGGCAGCGACGTTCCGCTGGCGGCGAGCGTCGTCTCGAAGCCCAGCCGGCGGAAAGCCAGCGCCAGGGCGCACCCGCGCCAGGTCCCCTCGTTGACGAGAATTCCGGTGGGCCGGGCGGCTCGGAGGACGACCGCGAGGACTGGCATTGCGCCTCCACCATGGACCCGGTGGCGCAGCGAGGGGAATGACGGTCATCAACCTCCCCCAAGGAACGCCACGGCCGGTCCTGACCGTGGCGCGAAGGTCGTGACTGGTACGATAGACGCATGCGCGCGAGGAGATGGTTCCACCGGTTCACGGCTGCGTACTTCATCGTGACCGCGTCGACCGGCCTCGTTCTCTACTTTCGTCCGCTGGCGGGCGAGCGCAAGGGGTTCTATACGGATCGGATCAAGGAGTGGTTGGTCATGATCCACAACGGAGAGATCTTCGGCTGGCTCCTGGCGCGCAACCGCTATGTGTCCGGCGTGGCGATCGGCGGGGCGCTGGCCTATGCGCTCATTCGATACGCGATCCGCTCGTTGGGCTTCGGCGCCGTCCGGCGACGGTGATCCGCGCCTCGCGCAGGACCCGGCGCACGAGCGCTGAGCCGACCCCACGGCCGCGCCAGCGCCGCGCGACGTAGGCCGCGTCCAGGTCGACCACGCGTCGCACCCTTCGAAACTGCGCCGCGTGATAGAGCGCAGCGGGTCGGACGACGCCCCAGGCGTATCCGACGACTCTCCCGTGGGCCGCGGCCACGAACGCCAGGGGGCCCAACCTCCGCCGCACCAGCGCCGGCGGGTCGGGCTGTTCGTTCCGCAGCACGCCCTTGCGGGCGATCGCGCGCGAGAGCCTGCAGATCGCCGCCACGTCGGTAGATACGGCGAGCCGAACACGGAATGAGCGAGGCTCTGGCCTCATGGAGGCATCTTACCCCCGATTTGGTATGCTCTCTGAGGAGAGTCCAACACTGTAAGCAAGTGTAAGAAGGAGGGCCACCGATGGCCAGACAGAGCGTGCTCCTGACCGTGAGCCTGCCGCCCGAGCTCTACCGCAAGGCGCTCGGCGTCGCCCGCCGCGAGATTCGGTCGAAGTCCGAACTCGTCCGGGAAGCACTACGCGAGTATGTCAGCCGGAGGGAATCGATGCTCGCGGCGCGCAAGGAACTGACGCGCGCGATGGATCGTGCGGGGGTCAAGACCTTGCGGGACATCGAGCGGGTGGTGGATGCCGGACGCTCCTGAGCCGGTTCGGGCCGTCTTCGACACCAACATTCTGATTTCCTCGTTCTATTTGCATGGGCTGATGGGAGACCTCTGGGAGCATGTCGAGGTGGGGACCGTCTCGCTTACCTTGTCTCCATTCATCCTCGGCGAGTTCACCGGTGTCTTGAAGCGGGGATTCGGCCTCCCCGCTCACACGGTCGAACGGCTCGTGGACGAAGTGCTGGCGCACGCGCGGCTGGTGACGCCGACCACTCGCCTTGCCGTCGTGAAGGCCAAGGATGCGGATAACCGGATCCTGGAGTGCGCGGTGGACGCCGGCGCGAGCGTCCTGGTGACGGGCGACCTGAAGCATCTGCGTCCGCTCGGAAGATGCCGTGGGGTCGCCATCCTGACTCCTGCCGAATTCCGGCGCCTTCATCTGCTGCGTCGGTCCTGATGCCTCGCGAGGCTCTTATCCGGCCGGTCGCCGTCGCCGAACTCGGCGAGATCATGCACCGGATCATCGCCGTCCGCGCGGCCGCCTATGAACCATGGAACGGGCCTCGCTCGCCGGAACAGCGGCGGGATGAAGCGGCCCGGTGGTTGGAGAAGATCGCCGATCGGGTACGACCCGCGATCTTCGTGGCCGTCGATGGCGACTGCGTCGTCGGCTACGTTTGGGGTTACGAAGAGGACCCGCGGTGCTTCTCTATCTCCCACATCGGCGTCCTGCCCGAGCGCGGACGCCGGGGCATCGGGCGGGCGCTCCTGAAGCAGTGCGAGTCTTTGAGCCGCGACCGGGGATACGAGGTGGTTTCGACCTCGACCTACGACCATTTCTCCGGGATGCGCGACCTGCTTCTCCAGGAGGGGTATGCCATTTCGGGTATCACGAAGGAGGAGAGCGCCGGCCACCAGAACGCGCGCCTCGAATTGACCAAGCCGCTGTAGTCAGCAGCGTATGTACGGGCGCTACCCGTTGGTGCGGGCCTTTCTCCACTTGGGTAGGTCGCGCGACAGCAGCTTCGCGGGACGGTCGGTGAACCAGGCGTAGCGACTCCCGGGCGCGTCACCGCGCCTAGCGCCGCTCGAGCCAGCGGAGCGAGAACGTCTCCTTCTCCAGCTCGACGCCGAAGCGGATCTCCTTGAACTCGATCCGGGTCACCGAGTCCTTCTTCACGTGGTCCCGGATCGTCATCTTGCCTGGGAACCGGCGCCCGCCTTCGTACTCCTTCACGTCGGACATCGTCCAGGTCTTGAGCAGCATTCCGGAGAGCGCGTACAGCTCCTGCTTGACCGGGAGTAGCGCCTCGCGGTCCACCCACATGACCCGCTTGGGGTAGCTGACGGTGTCGTCGCGGGCGAGGAGTTCCACCTTCCAGCAGGTCCGTCCGTCGAGCGTGTCCTCCCCCGTCATGGTGGCGCGGTACCGCTTCTCGGTTTCCCGCGAGGTCATGAGGTCCTCGTAGGAGAGGTCGGAGCCCATCATGCCCTGCCGGAGCATGTGGCCGGAGATCTTCTGCACCCGGTCCACCGCCGGGAGGTAGATCCACAGCTCGCCCGCGAGCTTGAGCATCCGGGTGCCCTTGTCCCGCGGCGGGTGGACGTACTCGATCGCGGCGTCCTCCTCTCCCCGGGCGAACGACACCAGCTCGTACGTCCGGGTCCGCCGGCCCTCGACGGTCATCCGCATCCGGCTGGTGCGGCTCGTGAAGGTGAGATTGCGGTCCATGGCGCGCAACAGCTCCTCGCCGGTGGGCGGGTCGGCCGCCCGGGACACCCCCGCCGCCAGCGCGGCCGCCACCACCGCCATCGTCACGTGAACTCGATTCATCATGCTCACCTCCCCGTTCGCATCGCGGTCACCGGCTGAATACTGGCCGCGCGCAGCGCCGCCGGTACGCCGCCCAGCAGCGCCATCGCCAGTCCCAGGGCGAAGGACCCCAGGGCGATCCCGGGTGTCAGCAGGCCGCGGATCACCTCGGGCACCGGCATGTTCATGCGTGCGGTGACGTCCCCGCCGAGCCGGACTCCGTAGCGCGTCAGCAGCCCCGAGGGCACCGCGCCCAGCGCCACCCCGAGCGCGCCGCCGAGGACCGCGATCGTGCCCGCCTCGGCCACGACGAGCCCGACGACCCCCGCGCGTGTGAGCCCCATCGCGCGCAGCACCCCGATCTCGCGGGTGCGCTCCAGGACCGAGGTGGTCATCGTGTTCCAGATTCCCAACGCTGCGAGCAGTACGACGACGCCGATCACGAGGAACCGCACGGTGGCGATGACCCGGCTCGCGGAGGCGAGAGGCTCGCGCTCGTCCCAGCCCTGCACGGCGTAGGCCGCGAGACCCGGAACCCGCTTGAGCCGCACGGCGAGGGCCGGTCCCCCGATGAACGACTCGCCGAACACCAGGAGCTCCGTCGCACCCCCTTCCAGGTCCGCGAGCCATTGCATGCGCTCCAGCGGCACGAGGACCTGCCGGTCCAGGAAGCCGCCGCCGCGCACGATCCCGACCAGCCGGCCCTTGATCGGCGACAGCGACCCGTCCTGGGTCATTCCGAGCAGCACGACTTCGTCGCCGATCTTCGCGCCGGCTTCCTCCGCCACCCGGGCGCCGAGCACCAGCTCGCCCGGCGCCCCGCTGAACCAGCGTCCCGCCGCGAGCTTGTCCGCGGCACGGAGGCGCTCGCGGAAGTAGCGGTCCGTGGAGCCCGTCGCGAGCGCGAAGACGTCGCCGATCTCTTGCCCCACGGTCACCGTCACCCCGGTCAGGATGCGCGGCTCCACCGCGACGACCCCCGGCTGGGCACGAACCAGCGCCGCCACCGCCGCGACATCCGCCAGGTTCGCGTCCAGCGGCATCAGCTCCTCCCGGGCCGCGTACGCGGGCGTGACGATCCGGACGTGGCCGCCGAGCGCCCCGGCGGCCTCGAAAAGGCAACCCAAGAAACCGTGAAAACACCTGACGCCCGGCAACAGCCCCGCCACCCCCGCC
>CAYHEI010000088.1:0-9218 GCA_964355385.1 uncultured bacterium
GACCGGATTAATCGTCATGTCCAGCGCGCGGTTCGCGCGCCCGTGGTCCGGCCCGAGCAGCAGCCCGCTCTGCGCATGGCCCCAGAGCGCATGCAATGCCTCATGGGCGACCACGGCCGCGAGTCCGTCCACGTCCCAGGCCGCGACGCGGCCCCGGTACCGTCCGGCCACCTTCTTGATGTGCGCACCGAGCGCTCGCGCCAGCCGGGCCCTGGTCCACCGGCCCCGGTCGATCCACTGGGGCTGCTGGCTGTGCCAGACGAGCGTGTGGCCGCGCACCGCCATCCCGTTTCGCGCGGCGAAGCGCACCACCGCGTCGGCGCCCCGGAAATCGTACGTCCGGGCCGTGGGATGGATCGGGCCGAACTTCATCGCGTTCTCGCACGTGACCAGCCCGAACTCGCGCGCGAGCGTCCGCCCGTACCAGGGCTCCGAACGAAGCGGCTGCACGGCCACCGCGGCGCCCACGGGGATCCCCGCCGCCTCCCCCGCCGCGCGCAGCGTCATGCCCTGCGCCGACAAATCAGAAGCTGAGGCGCCCGGTGAAGTCGGGTATGCCGCCGGCCTTGACCGTCGTGGTCCACTCCGCCAGGTTCTTCGCGCCCGCCTTCCAGAACTTCCCGCACGCCTCGAAGTAGTCGGCCACCGCGTCGCGCTCGCCCCGCGCCAGGAGCGCGGCCGCGAGATCCATGCACGGCCCGAACGAATTGAGCTGCGGCGATCCGGCGTGATCCGCGGATTGCGCCAGGTGCGCCGCGGCGCCCTTGACGTCCTTCGCCTTCAATGCGATCAGCCCCAGCGCCGTATGGCCGTAGTGCTGCGCGTTGGCGTAGTCCCACCGCCCCACCGGGACCTCCTTCAGCCAGCGCGTGGCGTAATCGGTCGTCTTGTCGGTGCGGTCCACCATGTACGAGGACTTCACGAGCTCGCCCATGATCTGCAGCCGTTCGTCCTCGGTGGGCATCAGCGCCGACGCTCGCTCGAGTTCCTGCAACGCCTTGGACGCCGACGCGTACTTGGCGCCCGCGTCCTCCGCCACCAGCGTTTGGCGCAGATAGAGCTGGCCCAGTCGTTCGTGCCACGCCGGGTTCTTCGGCTCCGCTCCCATGCCCTGCTTGAGGAGCTTCTCGGACGTGGCCCGATCCTCCAGCTCCAGGAAGGACGCGGCGTTCAGGAGAATGTTCCCGTCGGCCGGCTGGGCCGCGACGGCGGCCAACCACGCCTTGCGGGCGGGCTCGTACAACACCGCGCCGTCCACGCCCGAGAAGAGATACATATTGGCCGCGGCCGAAGCGTAGGGGGACGCGGGGTAGTGGCCGATCACGAACATCACGTGCGCGGCGAGGCGATCCCGGGCGTTCCCGTCCTTGAAGCGCCGGTGCGAGCACCAGCCGATGAGGCGTTCGCGCACGGCCGGCTGATTGGGATCGCGCGCGAGCGCGGCCTCCCAAGCGTCCGCCTCCGTCGCGGAAGCGCGATAGCCCTGCAGGTACGCGTCCGAAACAGCGTTGATATCCTCGACGGACGGACTCGAAGCGGCATACCCCGAGGCGCCGAGCAGGGCGAGCAACACGGGGAGCCACGCGAGCCGCATGCCCGGATTATATCAGCGCGTCACCACCCGAACGATGTCGCGCGCCGCGTCCGGACGGGCCAGGCGGCGCGCGGCAGCCTGCATCGCGCGCAGACGCCGCGGATCGGCCAGGAGCCGGTCGATCTTCCAGGCCAGAACCGGCGGATTATTGCAGCGGATCGCCGCGCCCTCTTCCAGGAGATGATCGGCATTGCGCTCCTCCTGGCCGGGGATCGGGTTCACGATGACCAGCGCCAACCCCTTCGCCAGCGACTCCGACAGCGTGAGCCCGCCGGGCTTCCCGAGCATGATGTCGGACGCGGACATCAGCTCGTCCATCACCGTCGTGAATCCCACGATCTTGAACGAGGTTCTTCCCTTCTTCTTGAGGCGCGCCGCGAGCTTCTTGCGCAGCTCCTCGTTCCGCCCGCACACCGCGATGACCTGGGCCGGCCTTCGCAACTCCCGCAACGACCCCAGCATCTTCTCGATCGGTCCGACCCCGAACCCCCCGGCCGAGACGACGATCGTCGCCACGCCCTGCTTCAGTCCGTACCTCCGGCGCATGGCGACTTTGTCTTTCGTGATGCCGAACACCGGATCGATCGGAATCCCGGTCACGCTGATGCGGTCGCGCGGCACCTTGAGCTGGACCAGGTATTCCTTCGTCTCCTCCAGCGCCACGCAGTACCGGTCCACGCGCGGCACCAGCCACATCCCGTGCGCGTCCAGGTCGGTCACGACGACGGCCAGCGGACACCGGAGCCGGCCCTCCGCCTTCATCCAGGAAACGATCTCCGCGGGCGTGAAATGAGTGCAGATGACGAGGTCCGGCCGGTCGGCGAGGAGTTTCTTCTCCAGCTTGTGCAAGTTCAGCCGGTCGAACGCGACCCTCCGGTGCTGATACCGCCAGGGCCGGTCCGACCGGTTGTAGATCCAGCCCATCAACGCGGGCGCCGTCCCCACCAGATCGAGGTACGTCCGGGAGTACAGGTCCCGCATCAGTCGGGAGGAGATCGTGAGGATGTCGAGATGTTCGACGACCCGGGCGGCCCCCCGGGCCTTGAGCGCGGCGGCGACGGCCTCGGCCGCGCGCATGTGGCCGGCGCCGGAGGAGGCGGACAGCAGCAGGATCCGGTTCAGCATGCGGGGACGGATGAACCGAGCGGGATGACCCGGTCCGGACCCTCGGCGAACGCCTCGAAGATCCGGGTCGCCTGCCACGCGTGGTCGAGCCCGCAGCACGTGGGGGGGCGGTCCTCCAGCACGCTCGCGGCGAACTCGTTCAACTCGCCCCAGTACCCTTGGAGGAAAAGACCGTTGTTGTAGAGCTGGCCCAGGGAGAATTCGGGCTGCCACACGGCCGTGACCTCGTCGGGACTTCCCGTGAAGAACGAAGGGACGTCTCCGTAGCCGAGCTTGGGGTCGCGGCGGTATTCCAGGCGGATGTTGTTCTCGACCACGATCGACCGGCCGGCGCTGCCCACGATCCACGTACGCTCGAGCCCGCCGTTCCAGCCCGCTCCCTGCGCGAGGTGGATCGTGCACAGGGCGCCGGAAGGGAAGGTGAAGGTCGCCACGCCCGCCCCGGTCGCGCCGCGCCGGTAGCACAGCGTCGCGGGCCAGCCGAGAAGGTAGAGCATGAGCGAGACCGGGTGGCACAGGTGGTCGAGGAAGCCCACGACCCCCTTCCCGCCGGGATCGTCCCGGCGGTACAGCGCCAGCTCCTCGACGGTCGGGACGCCCATCGGGTACTGGAGCGTGACGAGATTGATCCGCCCGAACGCGGGCTCGGCGGCGAGCGCCTTGGCCTTCTCGTTCGCCTGGACGAACATCTTCTTGAACCCGACTTGCGCCCGGCGGCCCGACACCTGCTCCGCCGCGCGCATCCGGTCCACGTCCGCGCACGTGTCGGCGGGAGGCTTTTCCATCCAGACATGCACGCCGCGCTTGAGGCACTCCTCCACGATCGGAGGATAGAGCGGTCGGCCCTTCACGTCGTAGCCGGTCACCACCAGGACGGCCTCCGGCTTCTCCTTGTCGAGCATGGCCTGGTAGTCCGTGTAGGATGACTTGGCGCCGAACTGGGCCGCGAACGCCGCCGCCTTCGCGCCATCGAGATCGCACGTCGCGACCAGCTCCACCGGGAGGAAAGACAGGCAGGGGTAGAGGTTCCGGAAGGAGTGCGAGCCGCAGCCGATAAATGCGAGGCGCACCCTCCGGCTGTTCGTCAGCTTGCCGTGGAAATCGATGCGCAAGCGCTCCCTCACCACCGCTTGTACCGGAACGGGTCGTCGCCCAGGTCGAAGTCGTCCCGGTAGTCGGGATGGTAGAGCCGTTCGAGATCGGCCGCCGGAACGCCCGCCAGGGCCATCGCGGCCGCGGGGCCGCCGAACCCGCCGCCGCCGAAGTGGTCGAAGACCCGGACCGCGATGAGATTCCGTCCCGGCTTGATCAGCCCCGCGGGCAGCCGGTAGACGCGCGGAACGCTCCAAAAGTCCTTGACCTCCGGACCGGTGGCGCCCACCTTCACGCCGTTCACGTACGTTTCGTCGAAGTCGTCCACCGCGCCCAGGGAGAGGACCAGCGGCTCGGCGGCTTGGGTGGAAGGCACCTCGACCCACCGCCGGAACACCACCTCGCCGTCGAGGCCCTCCCACGCCCCGCCCCGGGCCTCCCAAAGTCCGGGCAGCTCGACGGTCTCGAGTTCCTCCTCCCGCGCCGCCGGCGACAGGAGCGCGCGCGCCGCGGCGGACAGCCCGGGATCGGGATGGGGCCGGTCCATCCCCGGCGCGGAAGCCATCCGCGTAGTGATCCGCGCCTGCCAGGCCCCCGCCAACGGGATGCCCGCGGACGAGCGCGCCGCGAAGATCCGCCGGTCGGCGCGGAACGACGCCCCCAGGTTCCCGAGCACCTGCCGTACCGCCCGGTTCCACCGCCACCGGGTGAAGCGCAGGTAAGTACGCTCGTCCGCCCGGAGCGAGCCGGGGTCCATCTGGCACAGGACGATCGCGCCCGTGCCGGAAGCGGAGAATCCGAGGAAGCCCCCGGCGGCCACCGTCATCCCCGGCAGCGCGGGCTGGCTCGCGTCGAGCAACCGGACGCCCGTCGCGGCCCGGACGTGCAGGTCGGACGGCGACAATCCTCGCGCCAGCGGGTGTCGTGGAACCTCCGGCGTACCCGAGAACTCCGTCGCGCCGCCCAGCGCGGCGCCGAGGACGTGGCGACCGTCCCGCGCCGCGAGGACGAGGAGGCGGCCACGCCGGGCGAACGCCAGCAAATCCCGGGCGGGGACGCGCGCATCCGCGCTCGCGACCAGCAGGCGATCCTCCCCCGGCACCGCCCGGACCCGGTCGTAAACCAGCCCCAGCGAGTCGAGGAACGCGGCGTCGCCGGCGTTGCCGAGGAAGGCGGCCCGGCCGGGAGCCGCGGCGGGCGGCGTCGCCGCGCGAGCGCGGAGATATGCGAGAAGATTTCCCGCCAGCCGGCGCGCGGCGGGGTCCGCGGCAACATGATCCTCGAGATCGAACGTGCAAAACATCAGGTGGCCCCGGCCGTGCGCGAGCTCCAGCAGCGGGCTGAAGGCCATGTCGAATTCGCAGGCGGCCAGAGGCGTCCAGTTCCCGAAGTGCGGGATCTCGAGCGCCGCGCCGGCGACGGCCCCGCGGCCGCCCCATCGCCAGCCGTACGGCGGTTCGGTCGCCGAGTCGTCCTGCGAGGGATACGGCGGCCCGGCCCGGCTCGCGCCCGCCCAGTCCCGGAGGTCCCCGGCATCGAGTCCCGCCAGCGCCGGGTGGTCCGCGGTCACGGGGTAGACCCGGCGGCTGGCGTGGCGCGACACCCGGACCCCAAGCCGCGCGCGCAGCCAGTCCGCGTCCTGCGCCATCACCAGCACGGCCGCCCCTCCGCGCACGAGCGGTTCGAGGCTCGCCGGGTCGATCGTCCCCGCCGAGAGGGCGTCCCGCCCCACCACGAGCACCGCGGGAACGGGATCCCCCGGCGTCCACGGCCGTGGCACGGTGCCAAGGGCCCGCAGCCAGGCGGCAGTGTCCCCGGCCGGGTCGATGACCGCCACCGTTCCCCCCGCGGCGGCGGGAGCGGGCACGACCCGGAACCCGAACGCGTCCCGGTGTTCGGTGCCTCCAAGACGCACGCTCGTCTCGAGCAGGCCGTCGGTCTTCACGGCAAGATCGCCCGGCACGGCGAAGCGCACGGACAGGAACCGCGTCTCCGCCGGGTTAAGCGTCCCCCGAACCGTGTCGGCGGCCAGCTCGCGCCCGCCGAGGGTCACCCGCCACGACGCCTCGTACGGGACCGCGGCGCGCCGGTCGTTGATCACCACCACGGATTTCTCGACGCGGGCCCCGGGCGCGAACAGGTGGTCCTTGGCCGTGAACGCCGCGCGGTCGGCTCCGGTGGGGGCCGGTCCGGCGATCCACGCCAGCGTCGGCCCGTTGGCCCCGACCAGCTCCCGCGCGGCGGGATACGCCCGGTACGCGGACGGGTCGAGATACGCGAGATCGTGCGCGTCGAGATCCTTCCGGTACGGTCCCAGCCGGTCCGGCCGGTCCACCGCGGGGACGACGGGCACGTCGGGAATCTCCTCCCAGCCGTGCGCCATGCTCCACGGGACCATGCCGCCGGTGATCCCCATGGTCCGCCAACTCCGCCACGTGTTCCGGATGAACAGCGAGAGCACGGACTGCGTGGACGGCATGAAGTTGGCCCGGCCCTCGCCCTGCCACGATTCGTAGAGCTGCCCGCCGGTGAACCGCTCCACGATCGCCGCCCGGTACCCGGGCGACTCCAGCGCGTACGCGTCGGGCCCCAGATAGACGGCGCAGAACTCCGTAAACCACGGCTCGGAGTGCGTGGCGCCGCCCCCGCTCCACCCGCCGTCGCGCCGGCCCCGCATGAAGGTGCAGTGCAGCGGCGTCCCGAACTCGACCGCCATGTACGGCAGGTCGCCATCCCGCGCCCACGCCGAGAGCCATTCCTCGCGCTCCTGCAGCGGAAGCAGGCACAGGTAGGTGTTGATGCCGTACACGTCGCCGACGTACGCGCCCTGGTGGGTGAACACCGGCCGGGTGGGATCGGCGCGCCGGATCAGGTCGAGCGCCGCGACTCCCGCGCGCGCCCGCTCGTGCCACGCCGCGTCCGCCGCCGGCACCCACCCGGTCCGCCCGAGCCGGCGAGGGTCCTGGTCGTGCACGTGCCCGAAGAGGTTTCCCCCGGCGGCCCACATCACCACCGACGGATGGTTGCGGAATTCCCGCATCTCGCGCTGCATCCGGGCCGTCCAGTCCGCCCGGCGGGACGCGTCGTCCCAGAGCTGCCCGTCCCACCCCACGACGGCGTTGGGCGCGAGCGCGGGGCCGATCAGCAGCATCCCCATCCGATCCGCCTCGTCCATCCACACGTCGCGGTAATGGATCACCCCGCGCTCGTCGTGGTCCACCGGCCACAGCTCGACCAGGTTGAATCCCGCGTTCCGCAGCCCGGCCAGCACCCCCCGCACGTGCTCGACGGTTCCGGCCGCGCCGCCCCACTGCTCGCGGTCCGGATGCACCGGACGGAGCCGGATCTCCGTTCCATTCAACATGAAGTGCTTCCCCGCGACCGCGAACTCGCGGAATCCGAACGTCCGGCGGATCGCGTCATCCAGCCCCGGCCCCCGCGCCTCGAGCACGAGCTCGTAGAGCTCCGGCGCTCCCGCCTCCCAGAGCCGCGGGTCGGGCCACGGCCACGCCACCGTGACGGAACCCGAGCCCGCCGGCGCGGCGGCGGACGCCCGGAGCACGCGCTCGGTCCGGCCGAACGGATTCAGCAGCCGGGCGGTGAACTGGATCGAACCGGACCGCGGCAGACCCGCCGTCTCGACGTCCAGCGCCAGCTCCCGATGCGCGACCGAGGTCCGGATGAAGACATCGACGATCCACGCACGTGATGGCCGGGACTCCAGCAGGACGTCGCCGATCAACCCCTTGCCCTCGAGCGCGGCGGCTCCGGTCTCCTGCTGCCCCGCCCCCGGTCCCATCACGCGCAGCACCTGCGCCGCGTCGGCCCCGGCCACGACCTTGAGCCGGAGCTCCGCGGAGTCGCCCGGCCGGACGGCATCCGTCAGGTCGGCCTCGCCTTGCGGCCAGGAGATCCGACCGCAGGGACGGCCGTTCGCGAATACGTCGGCGTCCGTCGAGAGCCGGTGGACCGCCAGGATGATCCGCCGGCCCGCCCACGCGGCCGGCACCTGCACCGGCCGCGCGTACCAGACCGCCGCCGTCCCGTCCCCGAATCCCTCCCACGAGCGTCCCGCGCCGCGCGAGACGATCCCGGCGGTCCGCGCCGCGTCCTTCCACGACCCAGGCACGCGGATCAGGCCCCAGCCCTCCGGCACCGGCGCGGCCTCGGCGGCCACCGGCTGGAACCGCCACACGCCGTTGAGCACGATCCGGCCCCGCTCCGCGGTGGAGTGCACCGGAGCCGCCAGCGCGCACGCCAGGATCGCGTATCGTAACATCCCGATCAGGATACTCCATTGCGATTTCAGGGGCTATCATGGCGTGAGATGGGGTTGCCGGTGATTCGTCTCACGATCAGAAGCGCTTCCCTCGCGGCGGAGCGGGCCGAGACGATGCTCTCCCTGGCGCGCGGGCTCATGTTCCGCCGACACCTTGCCCCGGACGCCGGTCTGCTGCTCTGCTTTCCCCGCTCAGGGAATCACGGGATCCACATGTGGTTCGTCCGCATCCCGCTCGACGTCCTGTTCCTGAGCGAAAACGGTGTCGTCGCGCGCATCCATTGCGCGCAGCCCGGCGCATTCCCGTTCAGGCCGGGAACCTCCATCCGCTATGTACTCGAGACCAACCTCGGGTGGTGCGACCGCCACGGAATCATCGTGGGCGATCGCTGCCAGGGGCTCCCCGCTCCCCGGTAAGTCGTTCGCACCAGGAGACACGGGCCGGCCGCGCTCGTACGTCTCGGACGCGGCGGTTCAGGGAAGACGCGTCACGCCGGGAACCTCGCTGAAACCCTCGTCGAATGCGAGAATCCGCTGAACGTCTGAGGATTTCATGATCGGCAGAGGTTGGGGGACAGTCTTTGTTTCATTGGATTCTCCCACGAACCCAATGATCCAAAGAGCGTCCCTTCTCTCCCCACACGCGGCCGGCACGCTCCTCAGTCGGGCGGGCGGCGACCGCCGGACATGTCGTTCAGGAGCCGCTCCAGTTCGCCCATCGCCCGGCCGTAGGCGGCCCAGTCGCCCTTCTCGAGGGCTTTGCGTCCCCGCCGGAAGGCCTCCGCGCCCCGGCCGCTCAGGTCGCGAAGGCGTTGGCGGCGCTGGCGGACGTGTTGCAGAAGCCCGTACAGTATTTCTTCGATAATACCCGTGCAGAGGATTAACCAGAAATCCGAAGTCACGCTGGTTGTACTGGTTTACCGCTCCCTAAAGTGGCTGGATTGGTGTCAGGAAGGAGTCGATTCGGCGCGGAATGAGACTCCCTATCGTTGGCTGGTCGTGGCGAACGACGCGATGGAGGAGGTTCGGGCGGACCCGAGGATTGACGTGGATTTTCGCAATGATGATCCGACGGAGTTCTATATCAATCGCGTTTATCGCGCTTGGAATGAGGGGGTTCTCCACTCT
>CAYHEI010000089.1:0-5934 GCA_964355385.1 uncultured bacterium
CGACCTCGTTTCACGTGACTGGAGTTCAGACGTGTGCTCTTCCGATCTGGCGGCGCGCGGGCCGCGACGCGTGCGTCGCGGCGTTCGGCGGCGGCACCGTCGGTGACGTGGCCGGCTTCGCCGCGTCGGCGTACATGCGCGGGATCCGGTTCGTCCAGATCCCGACGACGCTCGAGGCGCAGGTGGACGCCGCCATCGGCGGCAAGACGGGTGTCGATCTCCCGGAAGGCAAGAACCTGGCGGGGGCCTTTCACCAGCCCGTCGTCGTGCTCTGCGATCCGGCGGTGCTCCGCACCCTGCCGTCTCGTCAATTGCGCGCGGGCCTGGCGGAGGTGGTCAAGAATGGCGTGATCTTCTCCCGCCCGTTGTTCGAATGGCTCGAGCGGAATGCCGCCCGCTTGAACGCGGCGGATCCCAGGTCGCTCGCTCGCGCCGTCCTGGCCTCCGTACGGATCAAGGCTGCGATCGTGTCCGCGGACGAGCGCGAGTCGGGGCGCCGCGCGATCCTGAATTTCGGGCACACGGCGGGGCATGCGCTTGAGGCGGCCGCGGGTTACCGCGGCCTGCTGCACGGAGAGGCCGTGGCCGTCGGCATGGTTTGCGCGGCCCGCCTGTCCGTCCGACTGGGATGCTGCGCGCCCGGCGTCGTGGACCGACTGGTGGGCCTGTTGCGGCGCCTGCGCCTTCCCGTGCGGCCGCCGCGCGGCCTCGATCGAGGAAGGATCGCGCGCGCGCTGGCGCTGGACAAGAAGCGGGTGCGCGGGGTGCTGCGCGTTGTCTTGACACGTGAAATCGGCGGTGTTACGGTGAGGGCCGGAGTCAGTCCTGCGATGATCCTCGACATCCTGGCCGGCTGACGCCAGGGGAGTTACGCCGCGTGGCCGATCACGAGATACTCGATGCCGCTATCCGCACCTATCAGGACAAGCTGCGGCAGAATCCGACCTCTCTCGTCTTCGTCCAGCTCGCGGATGCCTACCGGAAGAAGGGCAGCATGGAGGAAGCGCTCGCCATCTGCCGCGAGGGTCTCGAACGGAATCCGAACCTGCTCAGCGGTCTGATCATGCTCGGTCGCGTGCACGCCGCGAACAAGCAGCCCGCGGACGCGGTCGAGGTGCTGAAGCGCGTGATCCAGCGCGAGCCCAACAACCTCACGGCGCACGCGCTGCTGAGCCAGTCGTACATGCAACTCAATCACTTCGGCGAGGCGATCTCCGAGTATCAGAAGATCCTGACGCTCAACCCGGAGGACACCGCGGCCCAGCAGGCGCTGCAGGTCGCCCTGGATCGCATGCGCAAGGAAGGCACGGGGAACGCGCGGCCGGCCCTCGCGTCCGCGGAACGGAAGGCTCCGGCCGCGGCGAGCGCGGCAGGAGCACGCGTCCAGCCGCCCCCGGCTCGCTCGGAGCCGCCTCCGGCGATGGAGGTCCCGGCCTACGCGGCGGCGGTCGAGCTGGCGGAGCGCGGCCTCTACGAGGAGGCCATCGAGGCCTTCCAGCGCATTCTGGAGGCGGACCCCGAGAACTACATGGCGCGGCAGAAGCTCCGCGAGGTCTACGCGATGCGCGAGGCCACGGACGCTCCCGCGCTGACGGCGGCTCCGCCGACGCCGGGCGCGGGCGAGTCCCAGGCCAACAAGATCAGCGATGACGAGATCCTGTACCTGCTCGGCTTGATGGAGGCGGCGGCGCCGGGACACCCCTCCGCCGCGGCGGCGCCGGAACCCGCCCCCGCGGCGGCCGTGCCGATGGCGCGACCCGTGGCGCCGGCAATCCCGGCCGCGGCGCTCTCGCGCGAGAGCGTGAGCCCGGCGAGCGAGCCGCCGCCGCCCTCTCGGCCGAGTTCGGGGGCGGCTCCGAGCGCCGGCGGAGGTCCGTCCTCCGCGGCGGCGGAAGCGGATCCGGCCGAGCGCGAGAAGCTCCTCGCGATCTTGAACCGTCTCGCCGGTACGGAGGGCCTGCGGCAGGCCTATCTCGTCGCGGGGGAGTCGGTGCTGGGGTCGGGTGCGGGGCCGGATCCCGGCCATGTGGAGAAGATCCTGACCCTCGTTCGCCTGCTGGCTGACGTGTCGCGCCGCACGGCGACGCAGATGAAGCAGGGCGACGTGAAGCAACTGCTCGTCTTTGGCACCGAAGGGATGGTCATGGTCAGCCCGTCGGCGCGCGGGATTCTCGCCGCGATCGCCGGCGCGGGGGTCAAAGTGGGCCTGCTGCGCCTCGCGCTCGTGGATTGCCTGAAGCGCCTGGCTGAGGTAAGCTAAGATACCCAACGGAAGGAGTGAACGGTCACCATGGATTTCAAAGCGGTGCTGCGCGAGACCATCAGCAATGTGGACGGGGCGGTCGGGTCCGGCCTGATCGGACTCGACGGCATCGTTGTGGATCAAGTCTCCACCAAGGCCGACTTCGACATGGCCATCGCGGGCGCCGAATACGCGACGATCGTGAAGAGCGCGCGTAAGGCCTCGGAGGAATTCGGGATCGGGACGACGAACGAGGTCATGATCTCCACCGAGAAGACCACCATGCTGATGATGACCGTCGGGAAGGACTATTTCGTCGCCCTCGGCATGAACCTGGACGGCAATCTGGGACGCGGGCGCCTCGAGCTGAAGAAAGCCATCGCCAAGTTTGAAAAAGAACTGTGAACGCCGCTCCCCGGGCTGACCCGGGGAGCGCGCGCTGGCTCGCCGCCACCGCCGCCGGATACGTCGCCGTGCTGCTGGCGGTGCTCGGTCCCCTGGCGTGGGGGCGGGACGGTTTCGCGGGGGGCGACTGGACCGACCTGCACTATCCCTTCTACCGGTTCGCCCGCGACGTCTTCCGGGCCGAGGGCGCCCTGCCGCTCTGGAACCCTTGGATCCTTTCGGGCATGCCCCACCTGTCCTCGCTCAACGTCATGTCGCTGTATCCCGTCGAGCTGGCCTCCCTCCCGTTCGGCTTGGAGCCGTCGCGGTTCTTCGCGCTGGATGCGATGCTGCACTTGGCTTTGGCCGGCACGGCGTTTTGCTGGTGGCAGGCGGGCGCAGGCCGCAGCCGCGCCGCGGCGTTCACCGGAGGCCTGTGCTACATGCTGGGGGGGCACGTCCTGACGCTGGCGGCCGCCGGCCATCCGCATTGGGTGCGCTGCCTGGCGTGGCTGCCCCTGCTGCTCGCCTCGGTGGAACGCGGGTCCTTCGCCGCCGCCGGCGCCCTGCTGTCCCTGACGATGCTGACCGCCGCCCTGCAGTTCACCGCGCTGGCGCTCGCCGTTCTGGCGTTCTGGATCCCGGCGACGCACCCCGGCGGGGCGCGGGCGGGCGTCCGCGGGTTCGCCGTGTGCGTGCTGACGCTCGCCGCGCTGGGGGCCGTGGCGTGGGTGCCGGGGTTCGAGCACTACTCGCAATCGGTTCGATCGGCGGACGAGGCGGGCCGTGCGGCGCGCTGGGCCCTCTCGCCGTGGGAGGCGCCGCTCTGGCTGTTGCCGGAGCTCTACGGCGGCGCCCTGGCCTACTGGGGGCCGCACCAGTTCCGGACCTCGACGGACTACGCGGGGCTGCTGCCCCTCTGCCTGGCCGGGGCCGCGCTCGCGGCGCGGGACCGCCGGGAACTCCGCTGGGTGCTGCTGTTGATCGCCGGCTGCGTGCTCGCGCTCGGCCCGGGGACGCCCGTGGGAGCGGTGGTCGCCCGTCTCCCCGTCTTCGCGGGGTTCCGGACCGCGCTGCGCTGGTGGTCGTTCGCGCACCTCGCGCTGTGCGTGCTCGCGACGCGGGGATGGGACGAGATGCGGAGTCGCGCGGGCTTCCGCCGTTGGGCCGCGGGATGCCTGGTCGCCTGGTCCGCGGCGTGCGGCGTGGCTTCGCTTCGACCCGCGGCGGCGTCGCGCGCCGTGGCCCGGCTGCCGTTCGCCGTGGAGCATCTCCGTCTCGGCGACGCGGAGCCCGCGGACCTCGAGGCGGGAGTCCGGTCGGCGTTCCGGCTGTCGGGCGTTCGCGCGGCCGTCACCGCCGGAGCCCTCGGCCTGCTCGGCGCGTTGCCGGCGCCCGCGGTCGTCGGCCTTGCCTGGGGTGCGCTGGCCGTGGACGCGCTGACGGCGGCCGTGCCCTACGTGCTCACCGCCCCCGACGATCCGGCGGCGGACGATCCGGTCGCGGATGCGGTCGTGCGGCGCGCCCTGCGACGAGGCTCGGCACCGGCGCGCGCGCACACCCAGGAGTACTTCGGGCTGCCCAATCGACGCATGCCGCGCGGGATCGAATGGACGACCGGCTACCACGGCGTCCCGCTCGGACGATACGCCCGCTTTCTCGACGCCGCCGTCACCCGGCCGGACACCGGTCTGCTCTCGCTCCTCGGCGTCCGGACGCTCGTCGTGCCGAGCGGCGATCCGCTTCCGGAGTGGCGGGGTGCCGAGCGCGTCGCGACGACGGGAGGCGGGGAGGTGTTGTTGATCGATAATCCGGGCGCTTTCCCCCTGGCGTTCTTGGCGGGACGCGTCCTGCCCTGCGACGGGCCCGACGCGGCGCTGGCGGCGCTCTGCCGGCCGGGCCGCCCGCGCGACGCGATTCCGGTGGAGGACCCGCCGCCCGAGACGCTCGGCGCGGCCCCGGCCCGCGACGGGCGCATCGCGCTCGCGCGGGAGCGCGAGGCGATTCGCGCCACGGTCACGCTGCCGCGCGCGGGCGTGCTGGTGCTGGCCGAGGTCTGGCATCCGGCATGGAGGGCGTGGATCGACGGCCGACGCGCGCGGGTCATGAAGGCGTGCCTCGCCTTGCGGGCGGTGGCCGTGCCGGGAGGGACGCACGAGTTGCGGATGCGTTTCGACCCCGTCACGCTTAGAATCGGGATGTGGATCTCCTGCGTCGCGCTCGTGATCGCCGTCGGTTCGCTCTGGCGCGCGCCGTGAGGCGGACGGGCCCGCTCGCGGCGGCCTTGGTGGCGGTGTGGGGTTCCGCCGGAGCCGAGGCGGTGCGCGGCGACCTGTGCTTTCCGTATGAGGGCTGGGCGCTGGTGGCGCGCTGGCGGCTCGGCGGCGCCCTGCGCTCGGTGCGCGAGGGGTGGTGGCGCCGGGAGGCCCCCGACAGCGGATGGAAGTCCGTGCCGCCCGGGCGGCCCCTGCCCACGGCTCCGGAAGGCCTGTGGCTGCGGACCACGTTCCAATTCAGGCGCTCGCGCTGGGCGGACCTTTCCCTCCATGTCCTGGAGGCGCCTCCGGCCGGGCGTCTCTTCGTGAACGGGAACGACGCCGGGCTCTTGCCCGCGCCGGGGGACGCCGACCTCGGGCCTTGGCTGCGCTCGGGTCTCAACGTGCTGGCCTTGCGCTTCCCTCCCGCGGCGGAGGGGGAAACACGCAGCCCGCGCATCACGTTGCTGGGGAGGGTCCGAAGCGGCGCGGAGCCGAGGGCGGTTTCCCCGCTCACGGGCTGGCGGTGCAGCCCGGATGCGGCCGAGCGCGTGGAGGCCGCGCCGGCGCGACGCGATCCCGGCGAGTCGCGGGTCACCGTGCTCCGTCCGCCTTCGGGCGCGGACGGCTGGCTGCCCCCCCCCCCCGTGTGGTGCAAGGCGGTGCTCGACGTTCCCGCGAATTGGCGGGGCCGGCCGCTGTACGCCTACCTGCACGGGCTGCCCGGAGCTACGGACGTGTACGTGAACGGCACGCGGGTGCTCGCCGCGGCGCGGTCACCGGCCGTCGTGACGATCGAGCCGTATCTGAAGCGGGACGGCCGGGATGTCTTGTGGCTTTCCTATCCGGTCCCGCCGGGCGGGACGGAAGGCGCGGATGCGATCGTCGCGGTCCACTGGGCCGGGGGGGTGCCCCGGCCGCCCTTCCCGCCGGGCGCGTTCCTGGCCGTGGATCTCCGCGGGGCCGCCGATCAGCCGGGCGTCGGTCTCGCGTTGCGCGACGCGGCCGAATTGCTGTCGCTCGGCGACACGCCCTACGAGATCTCCTGGGCGG
>CAYHEI010000089.1:5944-9140 GCA_964355385.1 uncultured bacterium
GGGCTGGCGCTGGACACCTCCTCGGGCACCCTGGCGGCCGGGGATTCCGCGACGCCCGCCGCGACGCTCGTCGCCGCCTGGTCCGCGACGCCCGTGACCGGCGCATCGCTGGCCGCGGCTCGCGCCGAGCTGGAGGAGCGCTGCGCGTCGGCGCCGGTGGTTCGCGCGGGGCGCGTCTGGCTGGTCACGGCTCCGCCGGCGGGCCGTTCGATGCGAACGCCCGGCAACAGCCGGCTCGGCGATTTCAACAAGGACGTCGCGGAGCTGGCCGGGCGCCGGGGCGCCAAGGTGCTTCCCGTCTTTGACGTCTTCCGTTCGGCGCTGCGCCGGCAGCGGCGCTGGCCGGCGCGCGCCAACCTCGCGGACGATGCGGGGCGCCTCACGCCGCACGGCAGCTATCTCATGGCCCTGGTGTTGCTTGACTCGTTCAGTCTTCCGTGACTGCGATTCGGCCTGGCCGAATCGCCGGGATGCGTGCAAGGCCGCGCGGGACGGCGCAGCCGCCCCGCGCGCGGGATTCGCTTCCGCTCATCCCGCTCACGCCGCGTCGTTTGACCGGCGGGGTTCCATCGCGTAAGGTGTGTTCCGCATGCGATCTCATGCGCGATTGATCGGGGTGCTGGTGACCGCCGCGCTCGCGGCGGGGTGCGAAGGGACGCTTCCGGGCCGGCGCGCCCCCGGATTCACCCTGAACGACACCGGGGGCCGCCCGGTGTCGCTTTTGGGGTTCCGCGGGAAGACGGTGCTGCTGTGCTTCTGGGGCGGCTGGGCGCCGCCCTGCCGACTCATGCTGGCCGAGCTCGTCAAGCTGCAGCGCGACCACGCGGGGGCCTCGTTCACCGTGCTCGCGGTGGCGGTGGACGAGCCCGCCGAGCAAGTGGCGCGCGATCTGAAGGGCCTCGCGCCGAACTTCCCCGTGCTCGTGGCGGACGAGGCCGTCACGCGCCGGTACTTCGAGGCGGGCGACCTCACGGTCCCGCTCTCGTTGCTTCTGAACGCCAAGGGCGTTATCCTGGACCGGTTTCTGGGGTTCCGTTCCGCGGTGGATCTGGCCTCCGCGGTCGATCGCGCGCTGGCTCGATGAGGAGGACATGAGGCATGGCTGAGATCGCCGACATCAAGGGCAGGGAAATCCTCGACTCGCGGGGCAATCCGACGGTGGAGGCGGACGTGCGCCTCACGGACGGGGCCTTCGGGCGCGCCGCGGTTCCATCCGGCGCTTCCACGGGGTCGCACGAGGCCGTCGAGCTGCGCGACGCGAAGGACAAGCGATACGGCGGGAAGGGTGTCCGGTCCGCGGCGGCGAACGTCGGCGGCCCGATCGCGACCGCCTTGAAGGGCCGCTCGCCCTTCGAGCAGGCGGCCGTGGACAAGTTGCTCATCGAGCTCGACGGCACGCCGAACAAGGCGCGCCTCGGCGCGAACGCGATCCTCGCGGTGTCGCTCGCGGTCGCGAAGGCCGCGGCCGCGTCCCGGAAGCTCCCGCTATACCGTCATCTCGGCGGGAGCGGTCCGCTCATCCTCCCGGTGCCCATGATGAACGTGCTCAACGGCGGCGCGCATGCCGACAGCTCCGTGGATATCCAGGAGTTCATGCTGGTGCCCGCGGGCTTCCTGACGTTCGCGGAGGCGCTGCGAGCCGGAACGGAGATCTTCCACGCGCTCAAGGCGGTGCTGAAGTCGCGCAAGCTGAACACCGCGGTCGGGGACGAGGGGGGCTTCGCCCCGTCGCTGCCCGCGAACGCCGACGCGCTTGCCCTGCTGCTCGAGGCGATCGGGAAGGCGGGGTACCGGCCCGGCGAGCAGGTGTGGCTGGCCCTGGATGTCGCCTCGACGGAGATGTTCAAGGACGGGCGTTACGTGCTCAAGGGCGAGGACGTCACGCGGACGCCGGACGAGATGATCGGGTACTACGAATCCCTGCGGGCGCAGTATCCCCTGGTCTCGATCGAAGACGGGTGCGCGGAGGACGACTGGAACGGCTGGAAGAACCTGACGGCGCGGCTGGGGGGGAAGCTCCAACTCGTCGGGGACGATCTGTTCGTGACGAACGTGACGCGTCTCAAGCGCGGCATCGCCGAGCGGTGCGGAAACTCGATCCTGGTGAAGGTCAACCAGATCGGCACGCTGACCGAGACGCTCGACGCGGTGCGGACCGCGCGCGAGGCGGGATACACCGCGGTCATGTCGCACCGGTCGGGGGAGACCGAGGACGCCACGATCGCGGATCTCGCGGTGGCCACCGGCTGCGGGCAGATCAAGACCGGCAGCGCCTCGCGTACCGACCGGATCGCCAAGTACAACCAGCTGCTGCGCATCGAGGAGGAACTGGGGAAAGACGGGGTCTACAAGGGCCGCGCGACCTTCTCCCGCTGGCTGGACGGCTGACGCCGTGGCCCGCCCGGGAGGGCGGCCCGCGGAACCGATTATGAGATAAGATAGTCGGGTTTCAAGGGAGCAGCATCACCTCCCTGTGCCGGCCGTCCAGCGGCGCCGGAGCCATTGGTCGTGAATCGCCCCGGGAGGGCGGCTTGAGGAGGCGTGCGTGCGCCCAGGAAATGAAGCGTTTTGGCCGTCATCACACGATCCGTGTGAGGTAGGTCACGTCCCCCCCTCATCGTCGGGAGTAACCTTTGGTGTCAGGAATCCGACGGGAGCACACGAACACATTGAACGTCCGTAGCCGGACGCGCCCGTTGGGCGCGGCGTTGGCGTGCGCGCTGGTCCTCGCCGGGCCGGCGGCCCTGCCGCGCCGTGCGCAGGCGATCAGCTGCATCAAGAACGTCCAGGTCGCGATGACGACCGCTCCCGCGGCGGTGGGGATCGGCGAGAACGTGACCTACCGGATCGTGATCACGAATCCCGCCGGTCCCAAGGGCGACCAGATCTTCGTGACGGACACGCTGGCGCCCGCGCTGACGAACGTGGCGTATGTCCTGCCGGCCAACTGGGTGCTGTATTCGGTGACGTCCGTACCGTCCGGAACCCGATACGTCTGGTCCGCCCTGGCCGCGGGCATTCCGAACGGCGGAGCGTCCGTGACCCTCACGGTCACCGCGACGGTCGGCTTGGTCTGCGCGCCGACGACGATCGCGAATTCAGCCGCGGCGATGGAGCTCGACGCGGGGTGCCCATCGATCTCCGCAACGACGCCGACCACGAGTTTCCTGGTCGGCCCACCCGTCTCGACCGTGAC
>CAYHEI010000090.1:0-4059 GCA_964355385.1 uncultured bacterium
GATTCCGCAAAAATACATGAGGCCCTCCTTCGCCCAGATGCCGCTGGCGATATAGGCGATATCGCCTTCCGGCCAGATATGCGGAGTAGTCCCGAAGGTCGCGGGGGCGACATTCAGGACCATCACTCGGGACCCCGTCGCGAGCTCGTTGCAGATGACGGATCGTCCCCCCAGGGCGATCGACCAGCCGTAATTCCCGCCGAAGCTCGCCGTCGGGAGAAATTCCACCGCAGGTGGGCCGAGCGTGCCGAGTAGCACCGCGGTCGGGGGGGAGGTGTTCGTATCCATATACATGTTCAACTCCTGGATGCTGGTGGCAGCCGTCGGAGTGGTGAACGGCGACCGCATCATCTTGCGGTTCGCGGGCTCCTGGCCGCGCATCGGCCATTCCTGCGTCTCCCAGTTGCCGACCTGGCGGGGGTTCTCGTCGGGCTGCGAGACTGCCGGAACCAGGGCGACGACCCCCAGCAACATCAGGCCCGCGCGAAATCGCTTCTTCATGACCCACATATATACTACGCCCATGCCGCCGAAGGCGGCACCTACGAATAATCCGTTCCGCTAGGCGAGCGCGCTCCTGCGCGCTACCCCGCCAGTTCGAACCTCCCGGAGCGGGTGACCGTGCCGACCACGTGGGCGCGATCACCCCCGTCGAGCAGGCACTTCAGCGCCTCGTCCACGCGGGCCTGGTTCACGATCGCCACCAGCCCGAGCCCCATGTTGAACGTCCGGAACATCTCGGCTTCCCGCACCCGGCCGAGCCGCTGTATGAGGCGGAAGACCGGCAGGACCGGCCAGGAACCCCGGCGCAGGCGCAACCCCAGTCCCCGGGGGAGCGGCCGCAGCGCGTTCCCCGGCAAGCCGCCGCCCGTGATGTGGGCGAGCCCCAGCACCGGGACGGCCTTCATCAGATTCAGCACCGTCCGGACGTAGATCCGCGTGGGGCGGAGCAGCTCCTCGCCCAGCGGGCAGCCCAGCTCCGGCACCACGCGCCCCAACGGCAGCTTCTTGAGCTCGAGCAGCAGGCGGAGCGCGAGGGAGTAGCCGTTGCTGTGGAGACCCATGGACCCGATCCCGAGGACGGCGTCGCCGGGGCGAATGTCCCGGCCGTCGATGAGATCCCGCTCTTCGACCGTGCCGACGCAGAACCCGGCGAGATCGTACTCGCCCTTGCGGTACAACCCGGACAGTTCCGCGGTCTCGCCGCCGATCAGCGCGCACTCCGCGCGGCGGCAGCCCTCGACGATGCCGCGGATGATCTGCTTCGCGACCCGGAGGTCCAGCCGGCCCATCGCGAGGTAATCCAGGAAGAACGCCGGCCGGGCACCCTGCACCACGACGTCGTTGACGCTCATCGCGACCAGGTCGATGCCGACCGTGTCGTGCCGGTCCAGCTTGAACGCGACCTTGAGCTTGGTCCCGACGCCGTCCGTGCCCGACACCAGCAGCGGTGCCCGGCCGTGGCGCACCGGCACGCGCGTCACGGCGCCGAACCCGCCCACGCCGGACACGAGCCCCCCAGGCCGGAGGCGGCGCACCGCCTTCTTGATGAAGGCGACGAGCGCCTCGCC
Organism: uncultured bacterium; assembly: GCA_964355385.1. Lineage (GTDB taxonomy): Bacteria > Oederibacteriota > CAKKQC01 > CAKKQC01 > CAKKQC01 > CAYHEI01. Next base: position 1,572 of record CAYHEI010000090.1, read on the forward strand.
CTTCGCGATGTTCACGCCCGCGGCTGAGTACGTGAGGGGTTTCATGCCTTGTCCAGCTCTTCCTTCACCAGCTCGTTGGCCTTCTGCGGATTGGCCTTGCCGCCGGTGGCCTTCATGACCTGGCCGACCAGAAAGCCGACGGCCTGCTTCTTGCCCGCCTTGTAGTCCGCGACCGAGGCGGGATTGGCGGCGAGCGCTGCGCGGACGGCTTCGCCCAGCACGCCCTCGTCGGTGATCTGCACCAGCCCGCCTTCGGCCACGACGGTCTGGGGGTCCTTGCCGGTCTCGTACATGACCGCGAAGACCTCCTTCGCGATCTTGCCGCTGATCGTGCCGTCCTCGATCAGCCGCAGCAGCTCGGCGAGCTGCGCGGGTCCGACCTTGGCGTCGGCGAGCCCGTGGCCCGCGGCGTTCAGCTTGCCCAGCAGTTCGGTCATGACCCAGTTGCCGGCGGCTTTGGGCGGGGCGCCGGCGCCGACCGCTTCCTCGAACCAGTCCGCCGTCGCCCGGTCCGCGGTCAGGACCTCGACGTCGTAGGCGGGGAGGCCGTACTCGGACGCGAACCGGGCCTGCCGGGCCGCGGGCAGCTCCGGCAGCGCCTTGCGGAGCGGGGCGACGAACTCCTCGTCCGCGGTGAACACCGGCAGGTCCGGCTCGGGGAAATACCGGTAGTCGTGCGCCTCCTCCTTCCCCCGCATGGGCCGGGTGCCGCCGGCCGCCTCGTCGTAGAGGCGGGTCTCTTGCGCGATGGTCTCGTCCCGGCCGAGCGCCTCCCGCTGCCGGGCGGCCTCGTGGGTCAGCGCGCGCTCGACCGCGCGGAAGGAGTTCATGTTCTTGATCTCGACCTTCGCGCCCAGCTCCGCCGCGCCGCGCGGCCGGACGGACACGTTGGCGTCGCAGCGCAGGCTCCCTTCCTCCATGTTCCCGTCGGAGACGCGCAGGTAGCGGACCAGCGTCTGGATCGCCTTCAAGTACGTCACCGCTTCGGCCGGTTCGCGCAGATCCGGCTCACTCACGATCTCGAGCAGCGGCAGGCCGGAGCGGTTGTAGTCCACGAGCGCCGCCGCGCCCCCGCCGATTTGTCCGCCCGCGCCCTCGTGGATCAGTTTGCCGGCGTCCTCCTCGAGATGCACCCGCTTGATCCGCACCGTGCGGCCGCCGGGGAGCGCCAGCGACCCCCCGAGGGCGAGGGGCACGTCGTATTGGGAAATCTGGAAGTTCTTGGGCAGGTCCGGGTAGTAGTAGTGCTTGCGGTCGAACTTGAACCGGGGGGCGATGGCGCATTCGAGCGCCAGCCCCACCGTCACCGCGTGCTCGAGCGCGCGGCGGTTGAGCACCGGGAGAACGCCGGGCAGGCCCAGGCAGACCGGGCAGACCTGCGTGTTGGGCGCCGCGCCGAACGTCGTGGGGCACCCGCAGAAGACCTTGGACTTCGTGGCGAGCTCCACGTGGACCTCCAGCCCGATGACGGTCTCGAAGTCAGGCACCGGCGGCCTCCACGTTCGCCCGCACCATGTGCCAGGCCGTCGCCTGCTCGTACTGGTGGCCGAGCCGCAGCAGCGTCCCCTCGTCGAACGCCTTGCCGATGAGCTGCAGGCCGATCGGCAGTCCGCCGGCGGAGTAGCCGCAGGGCTGCACGAGCGCCGGGAGCCCGGCGAGGTTGACCGAGACCGTGTACACGTCCGAGAGGTACATCTGCAGCGGGTCGTCCGACTTCTCCCCGAGCTTGAACGCCGGCGTCGGCGTGGCGGGGGACAACAGGACGTCGCACTTGCGCAGCGCCGCCTCGTATTCGCGCCGCAGCACGGTGCGCGCCTTGAGCGCCTTGAGGTAGTAGGCGTCGTAGTAGCCCGCCGACAGCACGTACGTGCCGAGCATGATCCGGCGCTTCACTTCCGCGCCGAACCCGGCGCTGCGCGTGGCCTTGTACATCTCGATGATGTTGGCGCCCGGCGCGCGCAGGCCGTAGCGGACGCCGTCGTACCGCGCGAGGTTGGAGGACGCCTCGGCGGGCGCGATCAGGTAGTACACGGGCAGCGCGAACGCCTGGCTCGGAATGGAGACCGGCACCCGCTTGCAGCCGAGCTTTTCGAGCGCCCCGAGGGCGGCCTCGACGGCGGCGCGCACCTCCGGGTCGAGGCCCTCGCCCAGCCACTCCGCGGCCACCCCGATCTTGAGCCCCTTCACGGGCTTGGCCAGGTCGGCGGTCAGGCGGTGGGGCGGCGGCGCCACCGAGGTGGAATCGCGCTCGTCCGCGCCCTCGATGGCCTCCTGCAGCAGCGCGGCGTCCTCGACGCACTTGGCCAGGGGACCGATCTGATCCAGGGACGAGGCGAACGCGACCAGGCCGTAGCGCGACACGCGCCCGTAGGTCGGCTTGAGCCCCACGATGCCCGTCAGCGCGGCCGGCTGCCGGATCGAGCCGCCGGTGTCGGACCCCAGCGCCGCGATGGCGAAATCGGCGGCGACCGCGGCGGCCGCCCCGCCC